>JBILTQ010000507.1:0-3275 GCA_044371435.1 Pirellulaceae bacterium
AAGACCGCGATGGCCGTGTAGAGGATGGAATAAAGGAATAGCCCCGAAAGGTAAACCACCGGGACCCCCTGCCCACTGTCGATGGCTTTGTCCATCGAGAACCAATCGAGGGTCGGCACCAATACCGCCGTCAGTTGGGCAACAAACTGAATGATGGGGAAGGCGTCGGCGGTACTATCGACGATCGCAGGTGTCAAATGCCCGATGAGATAGATCGTGAAGCAAATCGCAAAATTTGCCAGGGGCGGAACACGCGTGGCCAACGCGACCGCCAACGTCGAGAGGGTGGTGGATTGCAGCAAGACCATCAGTAAACCAGGAAGAGTATGCATGGTTTCCATGTGACAGGCCTGCCATAGCGGCATGTCGTTCTGAGTCTCGCGGGCATCGACGATCGGCTTGTAAGCTACTGCCAATAGCAGGATAGCGCCGAGAAAGAGAACCAGCAGCAGCAGGACCCAAAAAATCCCCAGCATCTTACCGAGGATAAAAGAACGGCGAAGCACCGGCTTACTCATCAGCGTCAATGCGGTCCGCCCCTCGATTTCATCGCTCACTGAACTGCTGGCCGACCATACCCCCTGGAACAGACAAATGATCAGAATCAGCGTCAACCCGCAGTCCTTGAGCAGCTTGATATCCTCGCCCTGGGTGTTGTAAGGAAGATGCACGAAGGAAACGAGCAGGAGCGTTCCAAGCAGCATCAGGATCATCGGCAAAGGTTGCGTCAATTCGTTCTTCGCCGCCGAAGCCGCGATGGCAGCCAGTCGCGGCGCCGCTGCCATCGACAGCATCCACGCCAGCCCCAGGATCACCACGCCCGCTGCCATCAAATAGACCGACAAGGTTTCCGGATAAGGCGGAACAGTCTTGATCATGAAACGGATGGTAGCCGGGTCGATCTCGAGGTTCTGAGCGTAGACATTGCCACCGACGACCATCGGTATCGGCGGTGGCGCCGAGGACTGACTCTCCCAAACCAACTCCGAACGGGCCTCGAGCTGGATAGGTGTCGCACTCACCTGCTCGATCTGCGGGCTATCCGCCAGCAGCAAACGCTTGTCGCTTTGAATGACGATGCGGGCGATGTATCGAGGATCGTAACGCAGCGGTACCGGAGCAAAGCTCCCGTCGCTGCCGACTTCGTCGGCCGGGGGAATGGTGAAGGTCGCGGTCGTCTCTCCGAAGCGGAAGACCCCCGGCAAGCCACGAAGCATCGGCCAAGGCTCATCCACCAGGAAGGTGCACAGCAACCCTAGCACGCAGACCGTCGCCAGTACTCCCAAGAGGTAACCACCGACACCCCGAGTAAGACTCTCGCCTAACTCGCTGAGGAAGCGTGCCTGCCCGCAGTAGGCCCAAGCCCAGCTGACGATCCCCAGGATCGGCCACAGGGCCAGGGAAAAAAGTAACCATTCGTCGCTCTGCAAGCCGCTGTCGGCGGTGAACCAGGGCCTGGCCCCCCAGGCGGCGAAGAAAGTCAGGATGACCGAACTGACCAAACCACTCCCGAAGGCGAAACCGCGGGCTGCCCAGCCATCGGCCCACGGCAGTTTGCTGAGGAGATAAAAAATCCCGACCAAGGCGGCCAAGGTCAACAAACCGATGAGGATACCGAGGCCGATCAACCAGAAGGTAGTCAGCCATCGCGTCATCCAAAATTCAGAAGCCACTCCCAGAATCATCGAGTTGGTCACTACATCCATCAGCTTGCTCACCGCTCGAGGCCGCTCCCCATGGCCATGAAATTTTTCTTCAGAACTCTCATTAGCATACACGAAGCGGGTTATCCGTGAAGGATCTTTGCGGTTTGGCTCGGGTCACTGGTTGACTCCGGATGCCTACGATGGACCGGGCTGAAATGGCCTGCGCCGTCCCTGCCAGGGACGCTCCGGCCGCTCGGATTTTTCCGGAGCCCGCCTCCGGTTGACAAATAAGCTATAGTAAGGACAGTTATTTCCAAATCCTCATTTTTTTCGATCCCCGATCCCGCAGGTGGTGTGGCATGCAACGCAAGGTTTTATCGTGGCTCTTGGCGGTTACCGCTGTCGGCGGTAGTGCTCAGGCGGTGGAACTGGAGAAAGTCCTCCTCGGAACCCCGGAATTGACCCTTGGCATTCCGGGGAATGGACAGCTTCAATTGGCGGAACTCGAAGAATACTTGAATCAGCCCAAAAATCACGCGGTCTTCGAGCCTGAACTACCAGCGAACCTGGCGGCGGGCAGGGACTCGGTATATGTCCCCTCGGATAACCCGATGACTCGCGCGAAGGTCGAATTGGGACGGCAATTGTACTTCGACAAGCGGCTTTCGGTGGACGCGACGGTCAGCTGCGCTGACTGCCATCACCCGGATCACGGTTACGGCTTCGATACCCAGTTTGGTGTCGGTGTTCGCGGTCAAACCGGAAACCGCAATTCACCGGTCTCCTTCAACCGGATTGTCAGCAAGGCTCAGTTCTGGGATGGGCGGGCTGATTCGTTGGAAGCACAAGCCGTCGGTCCGATCGCCAACCCCATCGAGATGGGGAATACGCACGTTGCAGTCGTCAAGTTTCTCGGAGACAACCCTGGTTATCGGATGCAATTTCAGAAAGTCTTCGGACGCGACCCCAACATCGATGATGTCGGCCGGGCGATTGCAGCCTTCGAACGAGTTCTGGTCAGCGGCATGAGCCCCTACGATGCCAATGAACCGTTGCGGAAGTTACAGGAGGCCTTCGCCGATGACCTTGCTGATCCGGAAGCTTTGAAGAAGGACGATCCCGAGCTGTACGCCAAGTACAGCCAAGCCAAAGCGTTGGCAGACCAGCACCCGATGAGCGACTCGGCCAAGCGCGGGCGGGCTTTGTTTTTCAACACCCGCTCTAACTGCTCGGCCTGCCATGTCGGCGTAAACTTCAGCGATGAGCTCTACCATAATCTGGGGGTTGGGATGGACCAGGCGAAGCCTGACCTCGGCCGGTTCGAACAAACAAAGCAGGAGAAGGATCGGGGTGCCTTCAAAACGCCGACCCTGCGGAATATCGCGCAGTCGGGCCCCTACATGCACGACGGTAGCCAGAAGACACTCGAGGAGGTAGTCGATTGGTACGATAAGGGTGGTCACCCCAACCCGTTCCTCAGCGACAAAATCAAAAAGCTGGGGCTTACGGCCCAGGAGAAGGCCGATTTGGTAGAGTTCATGAAGGCTTTAACTGGTCCTCTGCCCAAAATGGAAATGGCTCGCCTACCTTAAATGGGGGTTGGCCCTATGACTGCCGCGTCTGAGTTGC
>JBILTQ010000346.1:0-5956 GCA_044371435.1 Pirellulaceae bacterium
GTTGGTTTTTCCATGGTCGGGCTACCGTTGCTGGCGACCACGGTAATCCAGTTGACATCCGCTTCCGTCAGCTGGCATAGGAAATGCCTGCGACTTACGGCGGGCTTGGTAGCCGCCGGCATCTTGGCATGCTTGAGCTTTATTCCGATCCCGCATCGCGTTGCCTGCCGTGGTCAAGTACAACCCCACGAGGCCACCGTCATTTACACCCAGGCAGCGGGCAGCCTACAAGTAGCCTCGAGCTTGAAACAGTACCATCTCGAGAACCATGAGCTGCGAGATCGCTGGTTGCAAGCCCAACACACGCATGCTGAACTGCAAAGCCGGTTACATCAGATCCGCCAAGCCGCCTACCTTCAACCAACCATGCTTGGAAAGTTACCAAGCCTTCAGATGCTGACACAGCTTGCTTGGGATCGGTCGCAACAGACTTACCACGAGCTGGCTCGCCTTCGACACCTCGGCCAGCCCGACGAAATCTGGATCCCCCTCACCTTACCGCCGCTGCTAGACCCGGGTACCGATGTCGAGCTCGAGGAGACTGGGACGATCTTCGATGAAGCGAATCAACAGCGTTGGCTTGACAGGGGAACACCGATCGCCATCGCCACCCGATCCAGCCGCATCCTGGTAGAAACCGAACTTCCCCTGGAAAAACTCGACGGCATCGAACTTGGAACAGCGGCCCGTGTGTGCCTGGACCAGCAAGCCACCCGCCTTTATCAGGCCCGTGTGATACGCATCTCCCACCTGACTACTTCGTCATCCGTGTTCCGAAGCGATCGCGCAGCCTGGCTAGGGTGCCAGCCATCAGCAGGGGTGGCTGAGCATGACGCCCCCCTCACCGCCATGACCCTCATCCAGCTTCAGCTGGATGACGCCACCCTCGATGAACTCGCGCTGTTCGGCAATGCTTCCGTCGTTTTCTGGGCTCAGCCCAAGACGCTTTATAGCTACGCTCGCCACCTGGTGGCCTCTACCTTTGGTCCCATCGATTTGCCGCCAAGCGTGCGATGATCATAAAGACCAAGGCGCAAACCACCAAAACCGTCAACTCATGGCGAATCTCGATCAGCGGCAACTCGCGCCAAAACACCTTGTTGTAACCATCCAAGGCCCAAGCATTGAACGTCCATTGGCCTACCCGTTGAATCGACGCACTCATCAGGTAGCGAGGGACCATACTCCCACCCAAGGCACTCATCGTCAGAATCACGATCGTCGATAACCAGCCAAGCTGGACTCGCGTGCGGCTAAGAGTGGCCAACATCAAGGCAAAACTCGCCACCGCGCCGGAGGTTACGATTGTCATCGCGATAAAACCCTCGAGATGTTTGCGAAGCTCCAAGCCAAAAACAGCCGCGGCGAAGGTAAACATTACTGTCATCTGTAAACAGCCGATGCTCATCAAATAAACCCATTTGCCCATCAGCAACTGGTCGATCGACAATCCGCTATTGAAAAGCCGCTCCAAAGTCGAGTTCTCCCGCTCCTCGAGCAATGATCCGCTAGCTGTCGTTGCGCTGAACAAGAGAAACATGACGGCGATTCCAGCGGCATACATGGCGATAATCGGATTCGATTTCCTCGCCCCAAGGACGTCGATCAAGGCGATGGGGGGCGGTTGAAAGAGAGGCTTGGATCCGCCAGCCATCGCAGCCGTTTGAAAGGCGCTCGCAGGCAACACGGCTCCCGAGGAGCTTTCTCCGCCGGACGTCGGATAGGGAATCGGGGAGTCAGCCGACTGGCTGGCAAAAGTTGCCGCTATCGATGATTTCTGGACGAGCGCCAAAAGCACCTGGCCAGCGACCTGGTCAAACGAATCCGCTAGGATTTCAATCGTTGGCTGCGTCGGGTCGTCCGATGGCTTGAAAACGATCGCTGCCGTTACGGTCCCGCGTTGTACCAGCGATTCAACCGACCGGCGATCGACCGTCGAATACGGTCTTCCATCCCCAGCCAATGGGGAAGCCGGGTACAGCTGCAAAGACTGCATATCTGCCAGGAGTGTCGCCGTCTTTTGGGTAGAAGTCGATTGTACTTCATCGCAGATCGCCACCTTCAATTTGGGCGTGGAACCGGTACCCCGCGATCCAAAGATCCAAGCAAAAATACTAAAGAACATGACCGGGACGAGAAACGTCAGGACTAACTCAGCCCGGTTATGCCATAGCCGTAGCAAACTGATGGTGAAGACCGTTCGAATCATTCACGAAGTTCCCGTCCAGTGAGAGAAATAAAGACATCGTGCAGATTCGGTTGCCGCATCTCCAAATCAAGGACGCTGCCACCACAGATCCGGATACGCTGCAATAGACTGGGCAGTTCCGACACTGGATCCTGGATGTGGGCTACAAAGCATGCTTGGCGATCATCCCAATCAAGATTGGGAACGCTGGCATGCAACTCGCCGTCTACCCGTAAATACACCTGACGCATAGAACCGGTCGTGTGTTCGATAAGCTCAGCCAGATTCCCGTCGGCGATGACCTTACCTTCGTCGATAATGACGATTCGGTCACACTGAGCTTGGGCCTCCTCCAAATGATGCGTGGTCAGAATGATCGTAGTACCTTCGCTATGGAGTTCATCCAGCATATCAAAGATGCGTTGCCGACTTTGCGGATCAACTCCCACCGTGGGTTCATCGAGCAAAAGTAACCGTGGTCGATGGAGGATACTACAGGCTAGATTCACGCGGCGTTTCATCCCGCCGGAGAAATTTTTCACCAACTGCTGCTGGCGATCCTCGAGGCCGATCCAGGCCAAGGCCCAGTCGACGCGTTCGCGCAAAGGGTGGCCGCGCAGCCCATGCAATCGCCCAAAAGCGGTCAAATTTTCCCTCGCTGTCAAATCCCCATAGATCGCTAAATCCTGTGGGACGACCCCTAACGCTCGCGTACTATCTGTTGCAGCGATAGGTTTACCTAGCACTTCAATCTCTCCGCGATCGATCCGGATGCGACGGCACAAGGCGCGGACTAAGGTTGTCTTGCCAGCCCCATTGGGCCCCAACAAGGCCACCCGTTCACCCACGGGAATCTCCAACGAAATACCTCGCAAAGCGAGGATCGGACCAAAGGACCGCGATACCTCGTGTAACCGCAAGGCCAACTCCACAGAAGCGGAGACTACCATCATTGCTCGCCTCGCGACGCATAGGGAGAAAACCGATGGATACCCTGAGCCAATGAGGATGACCAACAGTCGTCTGCAAAAACGGAGATGAGTGCTATCATTATTGAGTGTCCATTTCGTCACCGTCTATACTATATTGGCGATGCACGGCTCAAGGTGAAAGAGGATCGAAGCATGCGAACCCGATGGATGCAAGAGGAAAGCCAGGAGCCCAGCGATACAGAGATTCGCGACGAGATCTTCCGTCTGCTCCATCTGGCCGCCGCGGGATCGACGATCTGTCCCAGCGAAGTCGCCCGCTCGTTGCGGCCTCAATGGCGCCCTTGGATGCCGTTGATTCGAGAAGTCGCCAGCGAGATGGCTAGAGAAAAACAGATCGAGGCCCTCCAGCATGGTCAAGTGGTGGACCTCGAGACCGCCCGGGGCCCCGTCCGGCTTCGACTGACGAAACCCATCCCGCCGGCTGAAGATTAGCCGGTGGCAGCCGATGCCGGATCTCCTATCTCAAGCTCCGCCCTGCCCAAGAAGGCAGGGACGCCGAACCGCCAGCACGACGGATCGTCGCTCCGCCTTTCGAGACAAGGCTAACCGAAGGGGCAGATAGCGAGCATTACACCAAAACCGGGCTACGGAACGATCGGGAGCGATGTTTCAGGGTCGGCGATGCTTCCCGGTTGGCTCCCTTCAGTTCCGAGAATGATAACCGGCAACCGCGTCCCACCTAGATTTTTGGGCATGTTATAAATGAACTGACCGTCCAAGGCTTTCTGGATTCGGGTTTGAGCAGCCCCCAAATGAGCCAGCGAATACGGGTCCAAGCCGTTACGCCTCTCCAGGGCACCCTCCACCTTTCGCTGCAACTCTTTCAACTGCATGCCAGCCAGGGCATTGATAGGCTTCATCGCCGCATTGCTACTTTCGCTCAGCATCAGATCGATCAACCGCTCGAGGTGCTCACGCTGCAGATTTCGCCGCAAAGAGCTGATCCGCGGCTTGCGAGCCGAAACTTCCCCTTGCGGTTTGCTGTCCAATTCGCTCCAGATCGCCGTCTGAAGCTGTTCCATCAATTCCGGCAAAACCAAAGCGTCTTCCTCAGCAGGGACCATCTGCTCGTTATCCAAGACACGACGCAAGGTCGAGGGGTTCATCAACATCGTCAGCGTGGAAGCTTGTATCGACAGGATGCGATCGTGAACCGGGAAGGTCGATTCGCTCATGACTGTCATCCCTTCATCCCACCACTTCTCCACCGTCAACCGTTGAAGCACCTCGGGCTTGAGCCCGTAAGCCTCATCCAAAAAGGCGTACTTGATGACAAAGTCTAAACACTTTCGCTGCTGTTCGGCCGGGACCGGCACCAACGGCAGACGATTCCCGGGGTCACCTTTGTGATCGCGATGGACGAACGCGGCCCCGATCCAATTACCGACCATACTGATCGCCTTCATCTGTTGCCCCAAAGTCAACTCATAGCCTTCCCGAGCCCGCGCCCAACTCTCGCCATCCTTGACGAATTTATCCGTCAAACGATCGCGGTAAACCTGGACCAACTGCATCTGGCTTTCACCATACGCCAACGGGTCACGGCCGAAATCGTAACGCCGAGCTAACGGATCCGGACCGGATGTATCTTCGTCCGTAGCGTACTGCAACTCGGGTTCACTCACCCGGCTGAGGATACCCTTCAACTGGGACTCGTCAGGGGTATAGCCGTACTCGATGGCCCAATAGTCGTAAGGACCGATACCGATCATGGTCCAGTCGCCGCGTTCCTCTCCAGTCTTTGTCGAAATATTGACTGGCAGGTAATCCATGACCGAACCCGCTAAAGGCTGCTTCCCTTTCATCTCTCCGGAATTGATCTGCTCCAAAGAATAAGCCCCTGAAGCTTTGAAGTTATGCCTCAAGCCTAGGGTATGCCCAACTTCGTGGGCCACCAATTCCGCGAGCAAAGGCCCGATGAAGGACTCAGGCATTCCATCGAGTAAATCCTCTTTCGGAGTGGCCGACTTCTTGCCGTCTTCCTTCTTGGACTCATCCGCTACCTTGGGCGTGTCCTCCTCCTCTTTCTTAGGCTTGGCGTCGTTAGTGGCTGGCTTCTCCTCGGATTTGCCACCAGCCTTATCCCCCTCTTTCGTGGTCTCTTCCTCTTTCTTCTTCTCGTCCTCCGCAGCCGCTTCCTCAAGCATCACCAAAGCTGCCCGGGCCATGGCCACGTCGAGTTGTTTTCCATGAGCTGCCAGGCACAACCCGTTGATTTGGCTGGTGCGTCCGACCAAGCCATCAAATGCATCATCTCCAATCAGTCGCCCATCGACCTTGGTCGCAGGATGGCCGGTCCACGCCTGGTCGGATTGCCGGGCGATGCGATTGGCGAGGTAGCGTTGATTGGCGGCATCGCTCAACCGCATTCGCGGATCCCAGGTGGGATGCTCCGCTAACCAGGCCACTGCTTCGCCCCCCATCCCCTCCATCGCCAACTCCGGCATCATGTCGTGGAATTGAAAATGAAAGTGGCGGATCCAACCATCGGTCAGGATGATATCGGCATCCAAAATCTCGCCGGTCAGTGGATGTACCCGACTCGGACCGATCGCCGTACTGATGTTGTTATTCAACCACCGAATAAAGTTGTACTGCACATCTTCAGGATCGAGATCCATGAAGGCTCCTGTGCGAGCGTCCTGATAGTAAACTTCGATGGCATCAGAAAAACCGACTTTTTCAAAAGCTTTATTCCAGTACTCGATCCCCTGTTTCACCCAGCGACGGTAGCGCACGGGTGTCGTATGCTCGACATAGAAGCGAATCGGGGTTA
>JBILTQ010000347.1:0-5954 GCA_044371435.1 Pirellulaceae bacterium
CCCAAAGCCCAGCATGGTCCGCCAGCCAAGGTGGAGCCTTCCTCTTTGGGCAAGATCGAAGCTGATAAACCTGCCGTGACGCCGAGCACCACCAATCATCCTCTGGATCAACCATCCCCTCTCCCCTCGCCAGACCATCCGCCAGGAGACGCATCATGAGCGCACGACGCGAACGTATCGAAGGGATGCTGGCCGAGGATCCGCTCGACGACTTCCTTCGTTACTCGCTGGCTATGGAACTCCGCAAGGAAGGAAATCATTCGCTGAGCCTGGAGAAACTCGGCGAACTGACGCGGCAGGCCAATCCCTATGTTCCCGCCTTTTTTATGGCGGCCCAGCAACTGGTCGACCTCCAACGCGTGGAGGAGGCTCGCAACTTCCTCCGCCAGGGGATCGATGAAGCCCGCCAGCAAAACGACCAGCATGCCGCAGCCGAAATGAGCGAGTTCCTCAGCCAACTGGGGATGCTGGGCGAATAAACCCTTCGCCTCCAACCATCGGCCCGCCGATCCTCGCAGTGAACCTAAAGGCAAGGTCTCCGACGACGATCTCGGCGGCGACAATCCAGGAATCGGTCACCAAGCGTCGCCCAATGTAGTCTGGCCGAAATACTGAGGTGAACCGCTAGGCTGTCGACGACCCTCGCCAATTGCGAGAGCCTGACCCCCAATTACTTGGCTTTGCTCGCGAACGGCAGTCGCTCGGTCTTCCCCTGCCTCCCCCCACCGCTCGATCGCGGGCCGCGCCCCCCCACGGCCTGCCCGGACCTGCCGGAGACAACTTCACTGGTTATATCACTGGTCAACCCGGTAGCTCCTGGCAAGGCCCCCTCCGGCGCCGTCAACTCACCCCAAGCCGCTCCGGCAAAGGCCCAGGCAGCCGCAACCAGCGCCAGCGCATAGATGGCGTCGCCCGCTAACCACCAGGTCATGACAGCCAATGAAACGCTCAGCAGGATTGCGATCGAACGTAATCCCCGCCGCACCAAGGTTCCGATCAGCGCGACCTGAAGAAAGAGGTAGCCATACGTCAGGAGATTGACCAGATACGGCCGCTCGCTCAAAACTTCGCTGCGAAACCAAGGACTCCTGCCATTCTCGGCCAACCACCAGGCAGCCACCCCTGACCACCACATCGGCTCAGCCAGGGCACTCAGCAAACTCACTACCAACCACATCAACACGTGAACCTGCACCAACCGCAACCCTAACCTGGCGGTGACCCGCGATGCATGGTCATGGAGTCCTGGTTTCCACCACCGCTCGAGCTTGCCAGGATCAACCGCTAAATACAACAACATGCCGGTGATCCAGGCAGCACCCGGCCCCTGCAACATGGGCATGCGATGAGCGATACCTAACATCAACAAGGCATGTCCCAAGGCCAGCCACCTGCCGCCCAAGCCAAGAGTTAAGGCTAAACTCACGATCCAAGCGACCGCCAGATAAGCCTGAACGACCCACGGCGACTCGACAACGTACAACAACGAAACCCGCCCCAAACTGCCGGTCCCCGGGACACCAGCACCAATCAGGTACCGCGCCAGTTCCACCGGTAATAAACCACCAGTCGCGATCAAGGCCGGCAAATCCGACCACCAACTGATCACGTAAATCATCGACCAGATACCAAAGGCAACACGGACTCAAACCAGAATCGACTCCAAGCTCCAGGCACTGGTTGAACCACAGATTGCAGATAACGGCCCAGCATGGTGATCATAGCTTCGGTGTAGATGGAGTAGCAGACGCCCCGGAAGAAGGGACGCCGGAAGGAAGCAAGGCCTTGGACGCGCGGCGTTGCTCAAGCTTCGGGAGGAGCGAAATCTGACCTTCTCCTAAATCGATGACGTTGGCCTCGTAAGCCAGTTGTGGGAGAAGTTCGGCTGGCAACTGCCCATCGCCCGGCGAATGATATACCTCATCATACTGTTCGATCGAAAGACGTGGACCAACGCGAACTCGCAACTGATCATAGGCTTCGCTTTTCTCCCCCCCAGCCGCCGAAAGCGCGGCCATCAGCAAACGACCGACCCCTTCATCGTTGCCGTAGATCAGCAACCAACTCAACTGCTGCAACCAACGCTGCGACATGCTAGGCATCGCCACCAACTCCCGACTATCTTCGGAACTCGACGATGCCTTACCGTGAATACAAGCCAACCGCACCCATTGCTCGGCTGGATCCCCTTCTCGATGCACCTCCACCATCAACGTCTCGCGCAGCTGACTCTCGTTGGCAATACTCAAGGCCATCGATTCATCGGCTCGCCAATTGCCAAAGGCAGTATAAACGCCGACATACTCGCTCAAGGTATTGCCCAAATAGGAAGCCCCACGCTGCCCCACCCACGTCGCTAACAGGACTCCAAAATGGAGCACGATCCCTACCGATAGCAGAAGCTGTAACAAGAAAGACGATGTCATGGGAAGCTATTCTGAAATAACACCTACCTACATTCAACAAAAAACCGCAGCTTGACTAAGTGAATTTAGCCAAGCTGCGGTCATCAATCTCATATCCGATGATCGACGTCGAGGTTGACTCACAAGGAAGTCAAAGCTCGGTCCATCCATTCATCGACATTAGGTCTTGGGAGCTGCATCGCTCGGCGAAGCCGGGGCGGCAGGAGCAGCCGGAACGGGATCGACAGCCGGAGCTGGCGGAACGGCTGGGCTCGAGATCACTGGGGTAGCATCGACGGCAGTCGAGCTGCACGATGCACAAGCTGGGGCTTCGGTCGAAACCATGGTCACTTCGCAACCACCGCAGCTGGCAGCCGGGGCAGCCTCGCAACCGCAGCTAGCGGCCGGAGCTTCGCAGCCACAGCTGGGAGCAGGAGCAGCCTCGCAACCGCAGCTAGCGGCCGGAGCTTCGCAGCAAGCCGGAGCCGGAGCTTCGCAAGCCGGAGCCGGAGCAGGCTCACAGCAGCTTGGAGCCGGAGCGGCACACGAGCAGCTGTGCAGCCGAGCGCGGAGACGAGCCAAGAGACCAACCCGCTTCGAGCCACAGCTCGGAGCTGGTTCAGCGCAGCTAGGAGCCGGAGCCGGAGCCGGTTCACAGCAGGAAGGAGCAGCTTCACCGCCGCAACGGCCAGCGTGCAACTTAGCCAACAGACCGCCGCCACAGCTGTGCTTGGCATGCAGCCGCGCCAACAAACCACCGCCGCAGCCGCCGCAATCAGCTTGGGCCTGGGCGACAAAACCTAGACTCGCAATCACCAGAGCGCTAGCGAGCGTCTTCAACATACTACGATTCATGAACATACTCCTAGAAGATGGATAGTACGCGGACACGACGCACAGGAAGCTCACTCGAAAATTCCGAATACCGACGAGGCACCCGGCCGCTCCCAGCAACTACGACCGCACTTCAAACTTGAAACTTGTCAGCTTCTGACTTTTCCGGTTAAAGCGACTAGCTAAAGCGGGCAAAGCCGGTAATAGGCTAACGGATGCGATCGGGGTGTCAACCAGGCATGGGAGGGGGTAGTCAAAGAAATCCTGGGCTGTTTCTGTGGATTTTTGTACACCCTTCGCCCTCGGCGTGGCAGACGAAGCCCCCCCGGAAAACCGAATCGTCGGGGACGACGGCCGCGATTATTTCTTTGCAAGCCCGTAAAGCGGGAGATGCCGGTAATACACCTCCAAGCAATAGATGGCAAAACAAGTGGTGTAGAGCCGCCCCCCAGCCGAAGCATGCTCGTCGTTTTGGGGCGGCCAACTCCCCTTCTCCCGCCCGTCGCGGATTTGCATCGCCGGCAACACATCGCGCATCGCCGCGTTCCACTTCCTCCACGGCTCACCGCCGAAGTGATGCAAGGCCTGCGTCGCGTAATACCAGTAATAATAGGAGCGTTCATTGAGCTCGGCCGAGATCAGTTGCCGCGCCAGGATCTCGCAGCCCTTGATCAACCGCGGATCGTCCTTGGTCCAACCGAGGTACTCGCGGCACAGTAATCCCTCGGCGGTCATCGCATAGGAGGGGAGGTTGCTCGAAAGCGAGGTGTAGGCATACTGGCTACCGTTGTCGGATTGGACCCGATCGAGGAAAGCGTGCACACGGTCGAGCACCCGACGATCGGTAGATAAGCCTCCCATCCGCCCGCTCATCAAAGCCATGACAAACCAGCCGGTTACCGAGGTATCGCTATCATCGCGCGGAACATACCGCCACCCGCCTTCCTGCCCCTGTGCCTGCTCGGCAAAATCGAGGGCCCGTTGAACCACCGGCCGCAAGCCTTGGTCGCCCGTCATCCCATAGAGCTCACTGATGGCGATGGTGGCTTGAGCTTGGGCATACATCTGATGCCGATCGGGGGCATCGGCAGCAAAAAACCCCTCGCGATCCTGCAATCGAACGAGGAATCGCAACCCTCGCTCAACGGTTTTCTGATACTCTCCCTGCTGATGCGTGTGACCGGCCCCGGCAAAGGCGATCAAAGCCATGGCAGTCGCCGCCACCTGATTCTCGGAAATCGCTCCATTGCTGTAAGTGCCGCGTAAACTCCACTCGCCGTCCTTCCGCTGTTGACGAGCCAACCAAGCCAAGCCAAGCTTGACTGCATCTTCGGTCGCCGCGGTTCCTCCATAGGCCGCTAACAGGGCGGACTTCAAGGCCCCCTGGCGACCGCTCAAACCCAACTCGGGCGTGACCTCCGTCAAGCTAGGCCCCGCGGTCCATGGTACTGGCGGCACGGCTGGCAAGATGTCGCTGGACACCAACTCGGCCACATCGACGACGGCTTCCATCGCTGATGATTCGCCGAGCGAACTGTCGGCGGACATGCTGCTCAGCTCAAACGACGGCGAGGTCTCGGGCTGTCCGATACTTCCCTCGATAATGAAAGGAGCCGACAGTTTTTCGACCAAGGGAATACAGGCCAAGACCAAGATCATCGCCAGATGCAGGCAGAAGCTTACTAGCCATGGCGGTAAACGCCACCCGGTCCATGCTTGCCCGGCCACCCCACCAGCCGCGGAAGGGGTCTCCTCCTCCTGGATGGGCGGGGCCGAACCCGCCCCATCGGCCGCCACGGCAATAACCGGCGGTGCTCCCCTTGGATGCCCCCCCGCCTCGCTCCCCGCTCCTGCTTCCACAGAGGCCCCCCCCGACCGGCGATCCGGCGTAAACGGCGGCGGAACATTGGAGGATGGGGACGAGTGCGTCATGAACAGGGAGCAGTTTGGCCGTAGCCTCTCCACAATGGTTTCGCTACGAAGCGAAGGTGTTTTGTCCGCAGCGAGCCATGCATGCGA
The DNA here is from genome assembly GCA_044371435.1 of Pirellulaceae bacterium. GTDB lineage: Bacteria > Planctomycetota > Planctomycetia > Pirellulales > Pirellulaceae > JAIYDQ01. The sequence continues at coordinate 5,259 of JBILTQ010000347.1, forward strand.
CCGATCGGCCAAGGCTCGACGCCAACCATTGTACGCTTCCCCCGGACTGGAATCCTTCGATCGGCCGCCAAAAGCCAAAAGATAAGGGGAAAGCCTCAGGGCCCCCCCCAAAAACACTCTTCCCAGTCGGCGACTGGACCGCTCGGGAAAACCTTGCCGCCTGGTCCGGTGGCAAGGATCATCCGAATACTCGCCATACTCGCCGCCGGCCACGGCTCCGGGCCCAAGGAAACCTTCGTTGCGTTAGCCTCTGCATCACCACCACCAGCATCGTTCGCGGCAGGTAGCATCGATCATCGCTACCAGCTGGCGGTCACCGTAACCATGACGAGCAAAATTGCGAAGCCGGCCCAGTTGCTCTGGACAAAACCGGATGACCGGATAGTATTTCGCTGCGGGATGGAGCAGCCCGGTAGCTCGCGAGGCTCATAACCTCGAGGTCGTCGGTTCGAATCCGGCTCCCGCAACTTCTCTGTTTGCCAGCTCTCGCAGAGGAAACTCTGTGAAACTGACCGCAGTAGGTTATTCGAAACAGCCGGTGTCTTGCAGCAACGCAAAACACCGGCTTTTTTCGTATTTTCCTGTAATCTCCCGGCTCTCAACCACTCTCCAGAGACTCGACTTCCGGTCGCAACTCTCGCTAAATCAGCCTCTCTCTGGGGGCCAATCAGAGACAAATACTCTCAGAGTCTCTGG
>JBILTQ010000348.1:0-5947 GCA_044371435.1 Pirellulaceae bacterium
GGCGGGGCGCTTTTTGATGGAAGACTTCCATCATGCCGGCGGCCTGGCGGGTCTGCGGGGGCGACTGGCCGACCTGCTTGACTTGAAGTGTCGGACGGTCAATGGGCAAAGCCTGGGTGAGCAAATCGGGACAGCGACCGTCCTGGATGAGGAAATCATTCGTCCACGCCACCGACCTTTGTCTGTCAGCGGCGGGACCTATGTTTTGCGCGGTAATCTGGCTCCTAACGGCTGTGTCATCAAACCGGTCGCGGCGGATGCACGGTTGCTGAAGCATCGCGGGCGGGCGATTGTCTTCGATAATTATGCCGATTTGAAAAAGCGGATCCATGATCCGGACCTCCCCGTGACCGCCGATTCAGTCTTGGTCTTGCGCTCGGCCGGGCCGCTAGGGGCTCCTGGGTTTCCCGAATGGGGAATGTTGCCGATCCCCGAGAAACTCTTGAAGGCTGGCGTCCGGGACATGGTTCGCATTTCCGATGCCAGGATGAGCGGCACCAGTTACGGAACCTGTGTGCTGCATGTGTCGCCTGAATCGCATCTCGGTGGTCCGCTCGCCTTGGTTCGCGACGGCGATGAAATTGCCTTGGATGTCGAAGCTCGCCGCCTGGACCTGTGCCTTGATGAGGCCGAATGGAAACGTCGGCAAGCCGCCTGGCAGCCGAGTCCCGTTACCTGGGAACGCGGTTACCAGGCGATGTTCGCCAAGCATGTCACCCAAGCTGACCAGGGTTGCGACTTCGACTTCTTGGCTGGCAGGAGCCCGGGCCAGGAGCCCTCGATATTTTAGCGAGGTGATTGACTTGTTCTGTTTCTCGGCTGCGGCCTGCGGCCGGGAAAGGCCTGGGTAAGGTACCATGGGCAACATGATCGTCTATCGCCTGCCGCAGGTGCCTGGGAACCATGATATCCCCGCCCCCCTTGCGGCCAGGATCATTGGAATACAAGAATCTTTTGGAACTCATATTTTTTGGAAAAGGGCTCATGGATACTCAACCTATCGATTCCAAGCGATTGGCTCAAAGTGTGATCGCTGTCCCACCGCTGGCTCGCGACCGCCAGGGTCGCATTTGTCGGCAGGAGAACGAGAAGATAGTTCGATACCTCGAGGCGGGCGGGATCTCGACCTTGCTCTATGGTGGCAATGCGGTGCTGTACCATATTCGCTTGAGCGAGTTTGCCGAACTCTTGGAGATCCTCCGGGATATTGCCGGCGAGCAGACGTTGATGATCCCCTCGGTGGGTCCGGCCTACGGTACGATGATGGATCAAGCCTCCATCCTTCGTGATTTTGCCTTCCCGACGGCGATGGTCTTGCCACAGAAAGAGATCGCCGACGAGCAGGGATTGGCTACCGGCATTCGCCGCTTTGCCGAAGCCTATGGCAAACCGATCGTCTTGTACCTCAAGCACGATCGTTGGTTGCATCCTAAGCTAGTGGAGGCCATGCATCGCGATGGTCTGTTGAGCTGGATCAAGTACGCGGTGGTCTTGCCGGATCCCGCGGAAGATCCCTACCTCCGCGAAGTGCTGGAACGTGTTCCGCCATCGATGGTCGTCAGCGGGATCGGCGAACAGCCAGCCATCATTCATATGCGGGATTTTGGGGTGATAAGCTACACCAGCGGTTGCGTTTGTGTCGCCCCTCGCTTGTCGATGGAGATGCTCGGCGCCATCCACGCTCAAGACTACGCCCGCGCCGAAAGCATCCGACAGCAGTTTACCGGCCTGGAAGATTTGCGCAACGCAATCCAACCCATTCGCGTGCTGCACCACGCGGTCGGTGCGGCCGGAATCGCCAGTACTGGACCGATGCAACCGATGCTCGGAGAATTGTCGCCCGATCAAGCGCAGCTTGTCGAGAAGGCCGCCCAAGCCCTCCGTCGCTTGTAGCCTGCCTAACCCCGTCGAGCGCTGACCAAAGCTGGCGCGTCCGCGCGCCTTAAACCTGCTCGGGGACCTCGAACCCGCGGCGATACTCGCGGCGGATGAAGGCGTTGGCCTGGGCCGCATGTTCGCCGACGAAACGTTGCGTCTTGGGATCGATGGATAGCATCGGGCTTAAACGGAGTTCGTCGGCTTCGAGCGGAACCCGATGCCGACCGAGCAGGGCGGTCATCGACTGCAGCAACTCAAGCCAGTGCGGTTGGTTCACCGACTGCGCTTCGCGGAGCGAGAACGCGTGGCCGGCGCGGAAGGCGATGTTGGCCAGATTGCACCACCCGGACGAATCGTGCCCGACTTGGACCTCCGCCTGGAGTTGCGAGGCATCCCGACTGCGGACCGCTTCGATGAAGTTCTGCTGATGGACGACTTGACCGCTGTTTCCTTTGAAGACGCGGATCGATTTGCCATCCGTATCGAAGGCTTCTCCTTTCCCGCGTTGTCCCTCGTAACGCCCGCCTTCACCATATACGATATAGCCACTGCCTGGTCCGGGATGGGCCGCAGTTTGGTTGCCGCTCCCTTTCTTCTTGCCGGTTTCCATCGGACCATCGGTAATATTCGCCAGTCCGATCACGACCGGTATCGAGCCGGTGTCGAAATAGACGAAGTGAACATTCGGGGTTTCGCCAGCGTCGTTGTAGACAACGCGGCCACCAGCGCCAAAGATCCGTTGGGGCAGGGCGACGGAATCGCGGAAGACGATGTTCCGCACATCGTCGAGGACATGCACCCCCCAATTTCCCATCTCGCCGGAACCGGTGTTGAAATCCCAATGCCAATCATAATGAAGCTTGTCGCGAAAGATCGGCTTGTCTTGAGCGGGCCCCAGCCACAGGTTGTAGTCGACGGCCGAATCGATCGGTAGCGGCGAACTGCGCTTGCCGATCGAAGCCCGCACCCCGTAACGATTGACGCGGGTTGCCTGGATGGCCCCGAGCCCTTTTTCCTCATGCAGGAATCGCTTGATCTCGGCCTGCATCGGGTCGGAACGTTGTTGCGTACCAATCTGGCAGATACGGCCGTACTTGCGGGCGGCGGCTACCGCTTGTTCCCCTTCCCATTGCGAATGCGACAAGGGCTTTTCGACGTAGACATCTTTTCCGGCTTGCATCGCCCAGATCGATGCCAAGCAGTGCCAATGGTTACAGGTCGCCACCACCACCGCATCCACATTGTCATCATCGAGCAAGGCGCGGAGATCGCGGTGCAACTTGGCCTGCGGATAGCGTTTCTTGGCGCGTTCCAAGGCTGTCGCATCCGGATCGCAAACACTGACAACGCGTGTCCCGGCAACCTTCTCGAATTGTCCCATCAATTCATGCGCCCGACCGCCGCTGCCGATGAAGCCGAGGCGAATTTCTTCATTGGCCCCCCATACCTGCTCGCCCCCGGTTGCCACAAAATAGCTCGCCATCGAGAGCAGCCCGGCGGACTTGAGGAGTTGCCGACGGTCGATCCTGGTAACGCTTGGCTGCCGGTCAGGCTCGGCCGAGGAACAAGGCTGGGGGACGGAGATGGTGGACATGGAGATTCCTCACAAATCGAAGATGGGGCGGCGAGCAAGAGTCGCGAAGGGAACGCTGGCTCGAACAGCATAACCCAAAACACGGTCGGTTCAAAAGCCGTTCGCCCGGAAGCTTGACCCATCAGTCCGTGGGGCAGGCTGGCTGGCGGGGCGGCGGGCGACCTTCACGGAGTTGAACTCGTCGCGGGGGGGACGGGAGCGTAGGCTGGCCACAGGATTTGAGAAAAAAGTGGGTCGCTATTAGAATCGGGGCCGAACGCAGAGCCTTTGGCGGAGGCCGCGGTGCGTTTACCGCGCTCTCGCCGTCCCCTGTCGTTCTGGATTTTCCTTCCTCAGCCTCGCAAGAAAGAGTTCCCTCCTATGGCCAATCGTCATTCAGCGTCGGATAACGGAGTTGCCAACGATCCGGTGTCCCGCCGCAATTTCCTCAAAACAGGCAGCGCGGTCGCCGCTACCATCGGGGCGGTTACTACGGCTTCCGCCCCCGCGGGTGCTCGTGCCGCTAGCGCCAACGGTAAATTGAGGATCGGATTTATCGGACCCGGCGGCCGCGGCTTCGGCGCGCACGTCAAGACCATGGCCAAACTCGTCAACGAAGGCCAACCCGTAGAGTTGGTGGCTGTCTGCGACGTCTTCAGCGAACATCGCGACCGGGCGGCGGATCATATTCGGCAGACCAACGGGAACACGCCGGCCCAGTATGAGAACTTCCGCGACATGCTCAGCAAGGAGGACCTGGATGCGGTCTGCATCGGGACGCCGGACCATTGGCACGCCAAGCAGGCGATCGAGTCGATGGAGGCGGGCTTGAATGTCTACTGCGAAAAGCCGATGACCAAGACGGTGGAAGAAGCCATCGACGTCCTCAAGGTATGGAAGAAGACCGGCAGTATCATGCAGGTCGGGGTTCAATCGACCAGCTTGCCGGTATGGACCCAAGCCAACAAGTTGTTGCGCGAGGGGATGCTGGGCAAGGTCCTGATGTATCAGACCGAGTACTTCCGCAATTCAGCGGAAGGCCAATGGCGGTACTATAAGCTGTCTCCGACGATGACTCCCAAGACCATCAACTGGAATACCTGGCTGGGAGTCGAAGATGGGTTGGCCGAAACCCAGCCCTTCGACCGCGAGGTTTATGCTCAATGGCGCCGCTTCTGGCCCTTTGGTTCGGGGATGTTCACCGACCTTTTCGTCCACCGCACCACCTCCATGCTGAAGGCCACCGGCTTGCGTTTCCCCGGCCGGGTCGTCGGGGCCGGTGGGATTTTCCTCGAATATGATGGTCGCGAAGTCCCGGATGTGGCGACCGTCGTCGCCGACTTCAACGAAGGAGTCCAAGGATTGGTGACCGCGACCATGGCTTGCCAGGAAAGTCGTATTCCCCAAGTCATTCGCGGCCATCACGGTTCGTTCGTCTTCGGTAATGGCGAGCAGTTCAGCAGTTTTGATTTCGTTCCGGAGCGGCCGCAGGTGACCGGCAATAGCAAGGCGAAGGCCGAAACGATTCCTTGCGAATCGGTCGAGGATTCCACCTACGCTCACTTCAAGAATTGGATCGAAGCGATGTTGGCCAAGGATCAGCAGAAGTGTAACAACCCGGTCGACCTGGCGGCAGCGGCGATCGCGACGGTGATTCTCGGAGCCCGCAGCTATCGAGACGGGAAGGTTTTCCACTTCGATGCCGATACTTTGAGCATTCATGAAGGCGATTCGAGTTGGGCCAAGCGTTGGGAAGCCAAGTCGCGCAATCGCGACAAACCCAACCAGATTCCAGGTTGGATGGCCGGCGATCAGGGTAGCTTGTTGCGAGAACCGGAATACATGAACCTGGCTGGACCGTGGGTCGATGGCAAGGACCCCGGCGCTGCCAAGTAAGCCCGGGTGCAGGGCCCGCCAGGTAGCATCCTCGGCGGTTTGCGATTAGGAAAGATAGTCCATCGAGCGACTCGATGGACTATCTCCTTATCGGGCTTGTGATGGTAAGGGGGGGCTGCCGGCCAGTGGTATGGCTGGACCAGTGGAGTGCTCGGCCAGCAGATCGCGTCCGGTCGTGCGCGATGGCTACGAAGGCCGAACTCATTGCCGGCGAGACCTGCGGCCGCGACTTCCTGATATACTGCTTGCTGCCGACCGGCGATTGCAGCCATCCGCGGTGATTGCCGAAGGCGTCTTTCCTGTCAGCGATGGACGCACCCTGGGTGGCGTTCGTGGATCATCGCGGGGAAAGCGGGAAGCGGATGGCCAGGGATCCCGGCGTCAGGCTGGACCCGGTGGCACGCCAAGATACTTTTTGCAAGGACAGGGAAAGATGAGTCAATCTATCCAATCATTGATTGCGGCCGGGACCCGTTTGTATCTCGATTCCATCGACCCCGAGTTGGTGCGACAGAATCTCAGTTGGGGGGCGGTCGGTGCCACCAGCAATCCGATCATTGTGGCGGGGTTGATCGAGAGCGGCCGTTTTGACTCCCGCCT
>JBILTQ010000349.1:0-5936 GCA_044371435.1 Pirellulaceae bacterium
CCGTCGGTCACCGATCTATCGGACGAGCCAGAGTCTACCTTCCAGCTCTACGGCGAAGATGCCCGGCAACCGGGGACCTTCGCCGCCAACTGCTTGTTGGCCAGGCGCCTGGCGGAACGCGATGTCCGTATGATCCAGATTTACCATCAAGGCTGGGATCAACACGCGAACCTGCCGAAACAGATCAGCAACCAGTGCAAAGAAGTCGATCAAGCCTCCGCCGCTTTGGTCAAGGACCTCAAGCAACGCGGACTGCTCGAAGATACTCTGGTCATTTGGGGAGGAGAGTTCGGACGGACGACGTATACTCAGGGGTTGCTTCAAGGCGATGACTACGGACGGGACCATCATCCGCGGTGCTTTACCGCATGGATGGCCGGGGCCGGTATCAAGCCGGGGATCTGCTATGGCCAAACCGATGACTTTAGCTACAACGTGGTCGAGGATGGGGTTCACGTTCATGACTTCAATGCGACCATCCTGCATTTGATGGGGCTCGACCATGAACAGCTCACCTACAAGTACCAGGGACGCCGGTTCCGCTTGACCGACGTCCATGGTCAGGTCGTCCAAGGTATCCTCGCCTAACAGGGCTGGCCCTTCCTCGAGCACGCCGCTAACGACGAGGAGAGTCCGTTAAAAAAGCATGGCTTGAAGCAAATAGACGGCAAAGCCTGCCAGGTAGCCGAAGAGAGCCAACGGGGCGATTTTTCGCAGGTACCAGAGGAAGCTGATTCGCTCCAAGCCCATCGCGGCGACTCCAGCGGCCGAACCGATGATCAGGCAACTTCCTCCTGTCCCAGCGCAGTATGCCAACATCATCCAGAATGGATGGTTCAACTCATGGTGGTACATCTCGATCCCGGCAGCTACCAACGGGACGTTGTCAACGATCGCCGATAGCAAGCCGATGAGGACAGCGACGATCTCCAACCTCCCGCCGGTCGCCTGTTCGAGCCATACCGCTAGTTCCCGCAGGACGCCGGTGGCCGAGAGACAGCCGACGGCCAGCAGGATACCGAGAAAGAAAAGGATGCTCGGCATGTCGATCCGCTTCAGGACCGAGAGGACCCCGGTGCTGGAGCGGGTGGTCTCGTCGAGAGTATGCCCCACCAACTCAGAGACAAACCAGAGACCGCTCATTGCCATCAGCATTCCCATGAAGGGCGGGAGGTGGGTGTAGGCTTTGAAGATTGGCACGCTGAGCAGCGAGAGGAGCCCTAGGCTGAGAAAGAGGTATTGGTGCCAGGGTTGGATATTCTTATCCAAGTGCTCCGCTTTAGGGGCGGCTTCCAATCGGTCGCCCCGCATCCGGTAGCCAGCGATGGCCAATGGCACCACCAGGCAGACAATACTTGGCAAGAGCAAGGCTTGGATGACTTCGACGGTTCCGATCTTCCCCTTGATCCAGAGCATGGTGGTAGTGACGTCGCCGATGACCGACCAGGCTCCACCCGCATTGGCGGCGATGACAACCATCCCGGCAAATACCAGCCGCGCTTCACGCTGATGGACAAGCTTCCGCAGCACGGAAATCATGACGATGGTCGTCGTCAGGTTGTCGAGGATTGCCGACAGGATAAAAGCGATCCCACAGATCAGGCACAGCAGGGTAGTATGGCTCCGGGCTTGAATGCGGGCGGTGATGATGGCGAAGCCTTCATGGGCGTCGACTAGTTCGACAATCGTCATCGCCCCCATCAGAAAGAACAGGATAAAGGAGATCTCGCTGACGATATGCACCAGTTGGTGTTCCAGCAGGAAATGCAGGCGGACATCTCCCTCTTCATGGGCGGCCTCCTGGAGGAACCAATCGGGAATCGATGATTCCGGAAGCAACTCGGTGAAGTTGAGGGCATACAGCGCCCAACAGAGTACTCCTACAAACAACGCGCTAGCGGCCTTGTTGATGTGCAACTGATGCTCGAAGGCGATAGCGAGATAACCGAGGATGAAAACGATAATGATCAGGCTTAGCACAGGATACCTTTCTGGCGATCGGTGATGCTCATGAAGGGATAATAGTCTGGAAGCGAAAGTAGATGAATCTATGCTTCTTTAACGGGGAACTGTACAACCATCGCGGATTGTTCATACCAGCCGAAGTTTGAGAAATCCGGCGATTGCGGGTCACGTGAACGACGGAGTCAGACTCACGTCAGCAGTATCTAAGCGAAGCCAGCGGAAGAAGTGGGCCTTGTAGCCGGGCAGGTCGTAATCCGGCTAATCCTTGGTCACTGTCCGCGCGAGCCCAGTTACCAACCGCCGCCGTTGGAGATGAAGAGGATCAGGTAGAGAGCATGCTCAGTGGTAGGCCGATACCCGATCCCTTGTTTCATCCGAGCAACCCTTAAGAAAGATAGTACGGCCCAGTTTACACTGGGAACTCGCCAGCTTGAAGGCCACACTCAGTAGCCGTGGGCTCCTTCTCGATCCTGAAAGAGCGGGTTGCAACGCCGCCAAAATACTCGTTCAAACTAGCTTATGAGACCGCCGCTCGTTGGGACAGGCTTGGCGTTTGCAGCGAGATCGAGCCTTCAAGTTGAGAAGCTGCGATCTCTGGCTTTCTTTGGTGCTCGTCATCGACTCGATTCCTGTGAGCACGCTCACTCGCCAAATCACCACACGAAGGGTCAGCGAGGGATCAAGAGCACGAAATCCCAAGGATCATGCGGACTGTTCCCGAAACACTCGGCCAACGCACCTTACAAGGGTGGGAACGAGGGATAACGCTACCTTATCGATGACGTCCGGCCTCGTTGGTCCCTCGCTGACGCTTCGGGTTGTGAAAGAGCCCTGGGAATTGTCTTCTCGGCTGGCTCGAAACGGCCGAGAGCACTACTTTAAAGCCTTCAAGCGAGGCTGCCTGACGCGCGAAAGTCTTGAACTTTTCCGAGAAAGTTCGGGTGGAGTTGGCGGCTTAGGCCAAGCAGCCATCGCATCTCGATTTTTCGAGACATCTCCGTCATGATGATCGCTGGAAAATTTCCGGCCCTCCCGCCCTCTGCCGCAACCCTCACCATGCTTTTCCCGCTATCTACCCTTTACCGACCACGTCGGAGTTGCCGGGCTGTTTGCCGGCCGAGCCTCTTGGCTGTGCCTTGGTTGGTCATCCTGGTTGGGGGAGTTGGCTGGCTTTCCCGGGCGTCAGCCCATCAACCCGATACAAGCTATGCGCGGATCGCCATCAGCCGCGAAGCTTTGGACTGCAAATTCACGTTTGATCTCTATACGCTAGCCGTGATCATTCCCGGCTTGGACGAAAATCTAGATCGGCAGATCTCTGCGAAAGAACTCGCCGCCCACACCGCCGAGGTTTTTGCCTTCCTCAGTGAACAGATACAACTCGAAGTCGATGGAATGACCGCGACTTTCGGGGAGCCGCAGTCGGTAAGTTTTCCAACGGGGGTCGGGGAGGCGATCCCGGAAAAAGACTATCATGCTGCTACCTCTTTGGTGGATTTTGCCTTTCGCCGGCCGTTAGCTCAGCCAGCGACGGACGTTTGGTTGCAGTTTGATTTTTTCGAAGAGCTCGGCGAGGTCCATGCCGTGCTCGCCGCCTTTGAGTACCAAGGAGCACAGACTCCCGTTATTTTTCGCTTCTACGAACCCGACTATCTGTTCGATACAGGCTTCCAGCCGACAGCCCTTGCCAAGCCGGAGGTCGTCGAGCCGAGCCTTGCCCAACCGAACAGTGCTGAAACGGAGCTGGCCGAGGCCAACAATACCGAGTCGGTAGTAACGCTGGAGCAGTCGCCTGACGTGGCTGGAAACCCAGAGCCCCGGTCCTTGCCTCACCGGCGATCGAATCAAGGCCAGGCTTGGTGGCGACAGCTGGTGGATTTCTTCTGGTTAGGGGTCGAACATATCTTCATCGGTGTCGACCATATTCTTTTTCTCCTCTCGCTCCTGGTCATCTGCCGGTTCAAAGAGCTGTTGGCTGTGGTCACTTCATTCACCGTCGCCCACACCATCACCTTGATCCTGGCGACGCTCGAAATTATCCAGATCCCGGGACGCCTGGTGGAAACGGCAATTGCTGCCACCATCGTCTACGTCGCCTTGGAAAATTTGTGGATCCGCGATACCTCGCATCGTTGGCTCTTGACCTTTGCCTTTGGACTGATCCACGGTTTTGGTTTCGCCGGGGTACTCCGCGAGTTAGGGCTACCGACCGTCGGGCTGGTGCGATCGCTGGTTGCTTTCAATGTCGGGGTAGAAGCTGGCCAGCTGGCGATCGTAGCCGGGCTCTTTCCGGCCATTCGGCTGATGCATCGCTGGCGCTACGGCCTGGTTTGCCAACAGACTATTTCGGTGCTGATCGCCCTATGCGGCCTCGGTTGGTTGATCGATCGGTCGTTGGGGTTGGGATGGATGCCTTTTTGATCGAGCCACCCGACAGTGGCTAATATAGATCGTGGACCCACGACGGTTTGAGCGTGGATGTCGACGCCGGTGGGAGGCGTTGGGCGGATCGCTCGCCGTCAAAGGCCGCTACCGATCTTCGCTTTATTTGACCGATACCCAGACCGGCGAACTCCAAGCCATATTGCCGTCGCTCTGTTCGATCCGTAGGTAATAGCGATTCTCGCCAACAAGCGGTGCTTCATCGGTGAAGCTTTGTGCAAAGCGGCGGGCGGACGGCTGCCACTGCTGATAATTCTGCTCGTTGCGCACCAACGTGACCCGTTGGATATCCGCGGTCCCATCGATCTTGAAAGCCAACCGCGGTTTGCCGGTAACTACGGTCTCGGTTCCCAACAACTCATCGTTACAGGTGAATTCGACAAAGATTTTGTCGGTCGCGGCGATGGTGCGGCGGGCGTTCAAGCCTTCGATAATTCCTTCGCGGGTAAACTCCTTGACGTAGACCCCACCGTAGCTGGTATGGGTAGAGATATGATCGCTATTAGCCCAGACCCCCAACTTATGGCCACGGGCCAAGGCGTTCTGATAAAGGCCGTTGTCTTTGTCGGTGAAACTACGGATCGGTTGGCCAGGGAGCGCTTCGCCCGCGATGGTCGCGGATGGGTTATAGCGTTCACCTTCGCGCAACCCGACCGTCGGTTGCGGGGCGTTGAGCCCTTCGTAGCTGACACGAGCCCCTTGGTAGATTTCGATGACGTTTTCGACGCGATGATCGATCCGGTCGAAGATATTCCAATCAGTGCCCATGCTGGTCGCCCCGGTATGCGAGATCGCAGTTACCGGTTTGCCGTAACGCACCAGCACATCCCACAACTCTTCCGGGCTCAACTCCTTCTCTCCATCGGTCGCCACCGGATAGAGGGCCTGCCATGGCGAAGCCAAATAATTGGCCCGCTGGATATAGACGATCGGGCCGCCACGCTGAGCGAAAACCATGTTCCGATGGCCATACGGCCATTTTTGTTCACGTTCATAGGCATACATCGAATTGAAGAAGCCTGGCGCATAAAAGACATCGACCATCTTCTGATTTAGCCACCATTCATAAGGATGGTAGATCTTGGCGATATCGGTGTGGTCGCTGGTTCCCAAGATATCAAGCTTGCCCATGTCCCAAGCATAGCGAAACTGCTCGTGGACGCAGCCATCGTTGGCAGTGATGCAATTCGAGACATCGGTGTGGCGATGAAAATCCCCCCAGTAGAGCTTGTAGGTTGTCCCTTGGTGCGTCCAGGTGTGACGTTCGTCCCGCGGACGCTCGGGGGTAACGGGATCGATATAGGCCGCAAAGGGGGCGACTGGCTTTAAGGCTGGGGCGGAAACCCATGCCAGTTGGCTTTCGGTAGCGACGCGGGCCAGTTGGATACCGGCTGTTTGGTGGAGTTTGGAGGCACGCAGGTCACTGATCCAACACAGCCAGAGTTGCCCGTCCTGGGTCAAGCCATGGCTGACTCGCCGATCTTGGCCATAAGTGGCATCAGGCAAAGCGAAAGGTTGCGACCATTGCT
>JBILTQ010000350.1:0-5934 GCA_044371435.1 Pirellulaceae bacterium
GAGGGTTGCCAGCACTGGAGCGACGGCATCGCTGAGCTGGGCTTGCGACAGGCTCAAGGACTGAAGCCGATCGCAACCAGCCAAGGCCTGAAATGCCGGCTCATCAACAGGCCCCTCCCAAACCAAATCAACCCCTTGCTGCTGCCGCAGCCATTGAACGGTGGAATGCCAACTGGAAACTTGGCGTTTGGCTGGCTGGACGAGTGAGGTCTGCGAAGCATCAGCTCCAGGCTGCACGGGGGAGGGTGGGTGGGAATGGTTCCCATCATGCGGATGGTGATGATGGTGATCCTCGGGATGATGGTGAGTTGGCTCACCCCCTTCGACGTGATGGAGGTGTTGGGGTTCGAGGAAGCCAACCCCCCAGGCCACCGCAATCCCCAACAGCAAAGCGATACTCAATGGCAACCGGTGGTGCGAATGGAACTCCATCTCCGGTAGCAAGTCGGAAAGGGAAATGCACAAAAAAACTCCGGCTGAAAATGCCAACCCCCAGCCTGCCAGCGAACTGCCGAGCCAAGTGGACCGATCGCCGAAAATCACGACGCAGGCTGCCCCAAGCGGCACTAGGCAGGCAAAAGCCATGTTGACCAAGGTCGATTGGATACCTGAAGCACCTTGAGCCCGCATCAACGAAGATAGCGACATGGCATCGAGCGGCTTGTGGAGGAAGATGGCGAGGAAAACACCGAAACCAGCCAACCCCACCGACGCATGACCGTGACCAGCCTCGACTTGCATGGTCGAAGCCAAAGCCACCCCATCGAGGAACGTGTGGATCCCTAAACCGAACAGCATCCCGATCCAGCTTACCGCCGAAAGCGGGTGTGAGTGCTCATGCGGGGTATGGTACGGTAAATGGTGATGATGATCATGATGATGATCACCACATCCGTCTTGATTCGTTCGTTGGTTAGCATGTTCTGACGGTTCCGCCCAGGGATCCTCTACCTGATGTTGGTGAAAGTGAAAGAAACGCAACAGGAAAAACATCAAGACCAAGCCGACCATGACAGCCCAAGAGACCTCGTTGATTCGCTCACCGCCCAGGCCGTGCAAAGCGTGCGGCAACATATGGAAAATGGCGATGCCAATCATTAATCCACCGACAAAGCTGATAAGCATTTGCAGCCGCGTATGGGTGAAGCGTATCCACCGCGGTAGATACCCACCCAGGAGGCTGACGGTGATGATGGCCAGGGCATAAATGAAGAGCAACCAACTGGAGGGAATTGTAGGAAGCATGAAAACTATGTTGATTCTTTCAGTGAAGCGCGTCGGAGCGGACGACTGATCGCCGCTAAAACACCAAAGCCCAGGATAACCAGAAGGATTGTACCACGCGCCAGGAAGATCCAAGGCCGGTCTTGCTCCTCAGCCTTGCCCATCAAGATGACAGTCGAAAATTCCTGAATGAACCAGGCAAGCATGATAGTGATCAGCACCAGGGGTACGACGTAGCGAATCACGGGAAAGAAAAGGCTGGGAATTTTCAGCTGGTTGCTTCGTGTCAGTTCTTCCCGGAAATTGGCGTAGCCGAAAATCCATGCAAAAACGATGGTTTCGATCAGGGCGAAGGCCATGAGACCAATGTTGCCGACCCAATGGTCGTACTCGTCGAGATAGCCATGGCCTAAAAAGAGAATGATGGGGATACCGAAAGCAAACAACGCTCCGCCGCAGGCCAAGGCACTGCTTCGCCGATCCCAGCCAAACGCTTCCTGCATGAAGGCGATCATCGGTTGGCACAGGCCTACCGAAGAGGTGACTCCAGCAAAGAAGAGCAACATGAACCACATCGTGCCCAAAACTCGGCCCAAAGGCATCTGTTCAAAAATGACCGGCATGGCGACAAAGCCGAGGTCGAAGGACCCGCTGGCCGCAATCGCCTGTGTCGCGACCAAGCCGAAACTGGCTACGGCGATCGGGATGGCGATCGAACCTCCCAGCACGACTTCGGCAAATTCATTGGTGGTGACGGTGGCCAATCCGGTCATGGTACAGTCCTGATCCTTGCGTAGGTAACAGGAATACGCCTGGATGGAACCAGTACCGATCGACAAGGTAAAAAAGATTTGTCCAGCCGCCACCAGCCACATCTCAGGATCCATCAAGGCGTTGAACTGTGGTTTCCAAACGAAGTCCAAACCGGCCCACACACTGCGGGTAGGGATGGCAGGATCCGGAGTTCCATAGGCTAGGACACTCAGCATGAGAACGATGGCGAAGAGGAACAGGGTCGGTACGGCCAGCTTAGCCAGGATCTCAATCCCACGGCTGATGCCGCGCGAGAGGATCCAGACATTGATGACAAGCGTGACTAACCAGAAGGAGATGGCTGGGGCTAGCGATTGAAAGTACTGGCGTTCTGCAGGGGGCGTTATCCCTTGATAGTCGCCGAGGAATCGATAAGTATGAATGCGTTTCAAAGGAGCCAGGACAACCGTTAATTCGGCTGCGGAGAGCTTCTGGTCATGGTCGGTATCGAGTTGGTCGAAATCCTCCTGACTCGCCGTTCCTGGCCAGTCCCTTCGCAGGATGGCCGCATCGGGCTCGACAGACGTCGATTTGCCTTCAGCTCCCAGTAAGCGGTAGAGTTGGCCGCGCGAGACGCCGACGATTTCCGGCGGAAGTTCTTCCTTCAAAGCCGCCTGGTCCGCTTCGAAGTATTGACCAGTGGCGGTGAAGGTCGCGTAGGCAAACGTCCACGATTCGATGTAGGTGTAATAGATGGCGAACAGCAACGGGAGCGAGACCCCCAAAGAACCCACGACCGTCCCCCAACGCGATCGAGTCATGCGACCGAACATCCCGGGGGTGGAGCGATGGCCGAAAATACCGCCGTATCGCCCCATCGACCACTCCAGCCACATGACAGGGATGCCGAGCAACAGCAGGGAAATGAAGTAGGGGATGATGAACGAGCCACCACCGTACTCGGCGGCTAATCGCGGGAAGCGAAGGAAATTGCCGAGACCAATCGCATTGCCGGCCACCGCTAACACGACGCCTAACCGCGACCCCCAACTCTCGCTACCGGAAGTCGTCACTGAGCTATCCTCATCCCGTTTTCATGGATCGTCTTGCCGAAAATCGATGCGATCTTGGTTGCTGGCGGTTAACCGCATCCGGATCGGCTCCACCGACGGAAGTGTATACCATCCGGCGATCTCTCGGGAGCGGTTCCCCAGCCAGGTTTTCCTCGACCCAGACCGATGGGGGATAACGTCCAGCCTGGTGCAGCGAGGTTGCAGCTCGGGTCCGTAGGAAAGTCATCAGTCGCCTGCCCTGGCGGCGACCAAACCACCGGATCTCACCGCTCCCGGCGATCCGTTCCCCGAGACAGGTTCACCCGCATCTTTTCACGGGCTCGCGAGAGGAAGGGACCGATACTATTCTCGGCCAAACCCAAACGATCGCCGATTTCCCGATAGCTGCTACCGTCGAAATGGTACATCCGAACCGCGGCTGCTTCCTTTTCTGAGAGCCCTCCCAAAGCCGCCTCGACCGCGTCTCGATTCTCGACGAACGCGTTCGCCAAGGCCGTCTCCTCCAGCGGCTTCGGCCAAGTCGCCGCGGCCGCCTGTTGGCTCGCCAGCCGCCGGCTTTGCGTCAGTAGTTTGCGGAGGACCACCCTTCGGGCAATAACGGTCAAGTAGGTCGCCAGCGAACTCTGGCCGCGGAATCGCCGCAAAACCGCGAGATCTTCCTTCAGCAGCTGATAAAAAACATCCGAAACCAGCTCCTGTCGAAGATGAACGTCGAGGGGAACGGAGCAAGCCTGGGCTGAATGCTGTACGACATGCAGCACCAATCCGAGAAAACGATTCACCAAATCGTCCCATCCTCCGGGCGATCGCTTCAGGCAACGCTGCAGTAGGTCTCGATCGAAGTCGGATAACACGGTTTCGGGAACGAGCAGTGATCGCTAAAATCAATAATGCTAATGGTAGGCTCCGCGGCGGTGGTCAGCAAGCGTTTTCTGTTCGCTTGACACCCCCTCCCCGGCCGCCTAGCATTCGAACCTGAGGATCCGGTCGAAGATTAGGCTTCTCGCCAGGTTTTTTCGGGCCCGGGTCGGAAATTCCCAGTTTAGAAAGGCACGTTTCATGGCTCACGTTGTTACCCAACCTTGTGTTGGCTGCCGATATACCGACTGTGTTGTCGTCTGCCCCGTCGAATGCTTCTACGAGGGCGAGAAGATGCTCTATATCCATCCTGAAGAGTGCATCGATTGCGAGGCCTGTGTTCCTGAGTGCCCGGTCGAGGCCATTTATCATGAGGACAACGTTCCGGATGAGTGGAAGAACTACACACAGATGAACGCCGAGATGGCACCGCAGTGCAAAGTGATTACCGAAAAGAAAAAGCCGTTGGCCGATAGCTGAAATTCCATTCCGGGTACCATGCAACCTTTGACGGCGATCACCGCTGGTTGGTCTTCGCCGAAATCGACCACAAGGCTCATCTCCCCTGGTCGTTGAATAGCGTTGACTTGACCGCTATCGTCCGCGGATTAGACTGCTCGGAGTATCGGCGTCGCTAAGTAACCGATCGGGGCTATCGCCGAGCGTCTCCATGGGACTTGTGGACCCCGTAGTCTCCCTGGTCTCCAGTCGCTGCGGCCTCTCCCAACCCCCTTGCCACGCGCACTGCTGTCGTGTTTCCTTGGGGAGAGGGTTATCGCAGGGAAGGTGAAGTGACTAGCTGACGTCGCTCCCAGGATCCACCTGACGGAAGGCTTCATAGGCGACAATCCCGACGGCGACCGACAGGTTCAAACTCCTTACCGTTCCAGGCATCGGGATGCCCAAGGTTCGATCCCGGTGTTGCTCTCGAATCGCCTCAGGCAAACCGCGACTCTCACTGCCGAAGATGAGGACATCACCTTGTCGAAAACTGACCGAGGTGTACCTTCTCGAAGAGTGTTTGGTCAAATACCAGGCCTGGTCGAGTGGCAAGCGTTGTTCGAGGGCCTCCCAATGGTCGACCGCTTCCCAATCGAGGTGTTCCCAGTAGTCCAAGCCAGCCCGCCGCAGACGCGTTTCATCCAGCCGAAACCCACAGGGACGGACCAGCCAAAGCTTGGCGTTCAAAGCCACGCACGTTCGCCCGATGTTCCCGGTGTTTTGTGGAATTTCCGGCTGGTATAACACTATGTGGAATTTTGGATGCCGCACTGTCATATCACCCCCAGTATACTAGCCATCGTCTCGGCTGTCATTTAACGAAATCTCTTCGCATGCCTATTCAAGTTACGTGCCCCGGTTGCCTTTCACGCTTTACTGTCAGTGACAAGTATGCCGGCAAGAAGGGACCATGTCCCAAATGTAAAAAAGAGATCATGGTGCCCGACAAGGCACAGGAAGTCGTGATCCATGCGCCTGAGGTCAGCGGACCGAAGGATTCGAAAGGGGTTGCCGTCCTCAAACCGATCAAGCGCGGTGAGTTTCGGGTCGGCTGGAAGGTGTGGGCGATGGTCGGACTGGCGACGGTCGTGACGCTCAGCCTAGCGATCCTGGTTCGGTGGAATGTGATACCGTCAGCCCCTTGGTTGTTGACGCTGGGGGCTTTGGTCTTAGCACCGCCAATCGCCATGTTAGGTTACACCTTCTTGCGCGATGATGAATTGGAAGGCTACTCCGGTAGGGAATACCTGGTGCGGATCACCATCTGCTCCGCCGTCTTCGCAGCCACCTGGTTGATTTATCTAGGGTTGGCACGTTTTTTTGAAAATCAATCGCTGGGAGATGTTTCGGTTGTGCAAATGGCCCTGTTCATGTTGGCCATGATCGCGGTGGGGACCGTCGCTTCACTGACTTCGTTGGAGCTGGAAACCGGACAGTCGATCATGCATTATCTCGCCTATTTCGTCGTCAGCTTCCTGCTGTGTTGGATCATGGGGATTGAACTGGCAGCACCCTTAGCCAGACC
>JBILTQ010000351.1:0-5932 GCA_044371435.1 Pirellulaceae bacterium
GGAATCGATTTCATTCCTGGGTAAAAGCAACATTCGATGGGTAGCCAGTCCGATTTGGAAGAGGGGTTGGTCGACACTCGGAAACAGCGAAGTCAGCGTCTTCTCATCCAGCGCTGATTGCGTCGTGGAAAGCTGTGCCTTGGAGTCCTGGCTACCCGAAATCAGTTTCAGCGCCATCGCCTTATCGCGGGCGGTGGTTTCGCCCGCTTCGAGGATCGGCTGCCTCGCGCGGAAGTCGAACTGGCGATGGTTGATCGAAGGGGTAAGGATGGATACCACCGTGCCGGATTCGGTAGGAATGACCATGGCGTGGGCTTTACCGGCGAGAGCGGCCCCGAGTGAAGGAAAGATATGCCCATGTAAAGCCCTGGCCAGACTCTTGTAGGCATCATCGCGGACGGGTTGCCACCCGGGAGGCAGATTCAAGGTTTGTCCGCTATCCGCTTTATCGGTGTTGCCTTGGATTTTCAGTTCATTATCCAGTGACTTTTGCCAGTCATCGAGCACGATACTGATATTTCGAGCCTGGCTTTTCCAGACAGTGAAGGCTCGCGCGACATGTTCGCGAAGCCGAAGCAGCATACGGCTAGCAGCCAGATGCATGGAGGCCTGGAAGTCGAGCGAGCGAAGATGCCGCAGGGCTTCCTCATGGGCAAGTTCCTGCTGCCGATCCAGCGTCATGTCTTTCGTCGATGCGTTCAACTGTTGAGTCAATTCGTCGCGTTGCTCATACATGCGTTCACCGACATTCCTCAGCGACTCACCTTGCGCCAGGAAGCGACGATCGACGGCTTTCAGCAAATCAGGCATTTGCGTTAAGTTTGAAAGTCCATGGAAGCCGAAACGGGTAAGCCAGTCGATCAATGCATGGATCGATTGGTCCAAGAGTTTTCGCGCGGACTTCTGCGAATCGGTGATCGACACCTGTAGGGCCTGGCATACCCTTTCCAAACCAGCATCCGACAGGAGGGGATCGGTGGTTTCATCGATCTCGGAGGGGGGGGGCGATAAATGGGAATCCGGGTGAACCGGCTGTTCGGCTGCAGAGAGCGGGACCAGATACTCCATGCATTGCCGAACCCAGGATTGGGCGGTCCAATGCTGCTGCCGAAACAAATCACTGACCAGCAATTCGATCTTGGAAGCACTGGAGGTCACCGTGGTCGCCGTCGAGGGCATCCTGCCGAGCCGCTCATCGGTGGCATCTTCAGAAATCGAGGCCATCAAGGCAACTCGCCATTCCTGGAGCAAATGGAAGAGGACACGCTTGGTGAGGATTTCCGGGGTACATTGATCCTTGAGGTCGATTGGCTTGGAGCTGAAGATGCGGACCCATGGTTGCCACTCGACCTTGCTATCCTGATCGGCGTCCACGAAGCTTTGGTGCCGTGGATGATCCATGGCGGGACCGAAGGAAGTGCAGGCATCGAGGCAGAGGAAATCGCTCATTTGCCGAATACCTTCATGCCAATCAGCGATGGAGCCCAGGGTGCCACCGGGGATGAAATACACGTTCTTCCACGGAGCCATTGCCGTGTGGTCTTCAGGAACCTCGGGTAAGCCCGGATACAGGCCATTGGTTTTAAAATAGTGATCGATCTCGCGAAGGCAGGTCATACCGACAACCGTTGCCAGTTCCGTGGACGCTCCGTCGGATTGCGATGCCACGCTCAATACTGCCTGGACGCTGGCTGGAAACTGAAAATCCGCCAACAGCTGTCTCAGCATGAAGGCCAGTTCAATCGTCAGGACGCTGCTCGTAGCACCGTGGGCTGAGCCGATCAGATAAATGCGAGCTGGCCGGTCCGACGAGAGGCTGGGAGAGGAAAACCATTGTTCGAGATGCGACCGAAGGTGATCGTAAGCCGTACCGGAGTTACCGAGCAAGGCGAGCATGGCCATCGGCCGCACCCCTTCGGTCAATCCAGAACGCGGAATATTGTAAAGCCAGCGTCGGCTGAGTGCCGCGAAGCGATCCTGACCCAAAGTGCGATAGCTGGACGCAGATTCGAGCGGAAGATGCAGGATATTGTCCTCGGAAAGGTGTCCCTCGTGTTCATTATCCATAGCTCGACGCAAGGAGCGTTCGTCGACGTCGATGATTGACCAAAGCCTGTCGCTACCCTCATCGACGCCGATACCCTGACGTCGAAGACGACGACGAACATCGATGAGTGCTTCGGCACCGGTCCGCCCCAGCCCGAGGAAATAGCAAGGAGAAAGCCCCTTGGGCGAGCTGACCGGTAGCTGCATGGCAGGCCGGATCAAGGGTGGTTTGGTCTCGCTGGAAACCCTCGCCAGCACTGGCATGGCTTCGGTTTCCATGGGCTTGCGATAATCGGCATAGGCTGCCTGTCGCGGTGTAGGGCGAACTTTAGCTTTGCCTGCTTTGGCATTGCTGGCCGGAACAGCGTGGCCTTGACTTGCTTCCGTCGGAAGTTTGCTGAGTGCATCGATAAATTCGCGACAGCAACTAAACCGTTGGCCTGGCTTCTTGGATAGGGCTTTGGCCACGATCGGCCGTTCCGAAAGCGGTAAGGCTTCGAGGTCCGGGGCCTTTTGCAAGTGTTCCGTTGCCAATTGAGCGGTAGTGCGGCCGAGGAAGGGGAGGTTACCCGTCAGCATCTCCTGGTAGACGACCGCGAGCGAATACTGATCGGAGTTGCGTCCCGGGCGACCATCGAACATCTCAGGCGCTGCGTAGGTCGGGGTCATCCCCGACATCAACGACATATTTTTGTTCTGGATATCCTTGATCAAACCGAAGTCCGCTACTTTGACATGATCAGCGACCAGCAGCAGGTTCGCCGGCTTGATATCCAGATGCTGCAAATCGTGTTTCTGGCAGAGAAAATCCAACGCATCAGCGGCTTCGCGCATGAAGTCCAAGAGCCGGTTGCGGGGAATCCCAACCATGTCTCGTTGGCGGAATTCGCGAAAGCGGTCGAGGATCGTACCATCGGCCAGCTCGGTGACAACGATCAATTGTTGGTTTACTACCTCGATGCGCTCGAGTGACAGGATGAACGGATGGTGGACCATCCGGATACGCTGTAAGGCTCGCAATTCCGTTCCAGCCCGATCATCGATACTCCCGTAAACAAATTTGACCGCCTTTTGCAGTCCACCCGGAGCATCGGCCAGCCAGACTTCTCCAAAGCCTCCAGACCCGATCTTTTCGCGGAGGACATATCCCGCGATCGGCTCGAATCCTGGTTCGATACCGGCGATCAATGAGGTCATGAAATGGAACCTTACGAGAGGAGCTTAGGGGGAATCTTGAAGGGGAACTGGCGGGGGAGAGCCAGCGGCCCCGCTGCTGGCGAGGGGTGCAATTTTTAGCGTTCCCAGGGTTGGCTTGTTGTGGACGGTGCCGGGCAGCGGGAGCAACCGCTTGCCGGGGGTTTCGGCTGGTTGCGGTCTGGCTGCCGCGGAGACGGAGGGCGGAACTGAAACAGGGCTGGGTTTGTCGGAGACCCGCGGCGGCTCGAGCGGTCGAGCGAGAGCGGCGGGAGCGGGATGGGGTGGTGGACTGGCTACCGCTGCCGATCGACGAGCCTGGGTGAAGGCGGTCGAACTGGAGCCGAAATAGTTATTGCATGCCTTGTCCAGATAATCCATGCGAAGTTCGGGCGGGTCGCCGTAGTAAGTGGCCAAGGCTTTCACCTGCAAAAGCAAATCGCGAGGATGGCACCGGCGAAGCGGCCGCTGGCATGAGCGGTAGTGTTTGTGAATGAACTCCTCGACGATGTCCGGTCGCCACTGCATCGCGAAAGCATCGCAGGCCCGACGAAACAGTTCGGTGTACTCCGCCAGTCCGGGATCACCGATCTCGATTTTGAAGGGAACTCGGCGGAGGAAGGCTTCGTCGACCAGAGACTCCGGCAACAGGTTGGTGGAAAAAATAATCGTTTGCTCGAAGGGCACACTGATCTTCTTACCGGAGGGTAAGGTCAGGTAGTCCACGTGGCTTTCTAGAGGCACAATCCAACGATTCAGCAGCTCGGCTGGTTGGACTTGCTGCCGGCCAAAGTCGTCGATCAGCAAACAACCACAGTTACTTTTGACCTGGAGCGGGGCTTCGCTGACATTGCTGCGAGCATCGTATCTTACCTCCAGGTTATCGAGGGTCAGTTCACCACCAACAACCACCGTCGGCCGACGAATCCTGACCCAGCGATGATCATAATCGCGAGCAGCGATAATCCGTGCATTGGAGACAATGGAATTTACCGGATGATGGTAGGCAGCATCAAACAGTTTGATGATGTTTCCATCGTCGATGATCGCATGCGGGATCCAAACATCTTGCCCGCGACAGGCGGTAAGGCATTTGGCCAAGGTCGTCTTCCCGTTGCCTGGTGCACCATAAAGAAAGATACCCGCCGTGCTATTGACGGCCGGACCGAGAAAGTCCAACCAGCGTGGGTCGTACGTCACCTCTCTGAGCGCGTGTTTCAACTGCGCCTCAGTAACCGGTTCGAAATAGCTTGCCTGGGCCTCAACGCTCAGGATATAGTCCTGCAATGGTACGGGAGCCGGACCCGCGTAGGAGCAGACTTTCTGGTGGGACAAGGCTCGCTTTTGTCCGTTCTCCGTCAGCGAGTAATAGAAATCGTTCAGCGGCGCAGGCCGGGCGTGGGTGACCAACTGCCTCATCCGCATCGCTGCCAGTTGCTGGTCGACCAAGGCGAAAGTCAGACCGACCCGCTCGGACAAGTTGCGTCCGCTGACCGTACCTGAACTCAACAGCTGTAGGCAGAGCAACGACTCTACCAGCAATTCCGGGATTCCGGCTTCTTCCAGGGTTCGCGGTTCCGAGGGCCAGAACGAATCCTCGTTCAGGATCGACGGTAGTACATCGTCGATCAAGCAGGCGGTGTCGCGTCGTGTCGGATTTTTCGGCATGATTGGAACCTAGCCCCTGTCCAAAGGGTTGCCACTTTGACTCTTCGAATAATCACTTAGCAAACGTGCCCATTCCGGTCATCGACTTTACCCACGCTACCATCCGTAGGATCCCAGGCTTGACTGGGAAACACCGGGAGTCGGCTGCCCTGGCGTCCAGGGAGCCTTTCCGTCTTCCCAAGTTCAAGGAATCGACCGCCGAAGTCCTGCCCCCCACAGTCGATTCGGAGAAATTCCGAAAATGCTGGCACGCTACGGTTTCCTGACCTACGCTTCGGCAGTTCAGGGAGCGTTATCGATTCAGTCGCAGTCATGAGTTCATTCGTCATGACTAGGACAACCGATACCACTCTCCCATTTCACAGACTGCCGGCAGCCTAGCCAAGGCAAGGGTTGGCGGCGAACCGGAGAACGAATTGCGGCCTTGAGAGTTGCCACGAATCATGCATGGACTAGTTACACACACAACAAATAGTCGGCGAAGTTTAGACGGAGGGGCAGCCAAACCGGTAGTGTGGATGCTAGCCAATGCTACTCCATCCAAGCTTGGCAACGTCTTGACGGTATTGCAACCGCTGCCCTTCACCATCGGCAGGAAACCCGGAAATTCACTGCAGTTGAATTCGCGGGCCGTATCCAGCTTTCACGCGGAATTCGTCGAGAACGAGTTTGGACTGCTGCTGATCGATCATCAGAGCACCAACGGGACCTATGTCAATGGGAAGCGGATTCACGGTTCGATACAGCTCAATAATAACGACTTGGTCCAGTTTGCCGACTCGGTTTACCGGCTTCGCAGCGACAATCAACTGACAAGCTTGAATACCATTTCCGAGGATGTTTGCGATCAAGCTTTGGCGTTGGTTCAATTCGATCGAATGATGGAAAATCGGCTGGTGACCCCTCATTTCCAGCCGATCGTCGACATGCAGCAGGAAGGGCAGACGGTCGGTTACGAAATTCTGGCTCGCAGTCGGATGTTCGGGCTCGAGTCTTCAGCAGCCATGTTCTCGGCGGCGGCTCG
>JBILTQ010000052.1:0-19720 GCA_044371435.1 Pirellulaceae bacterium
TGGGCATTGGTATCAAGGCCGCATCGGCAAAGCAGGCTTGTTCTGCAGTTGCATCATGGTCCTCTTTGTCATGGGACTGATCCTGGCCGCGGGGAAATGTGTCTACGCATCGTGGATCCCCAACGACTATCGTTGGCATTACGTGCTCCAAGCCGGGGTCGGCTTGCCAGCGGCGCCGGCGACCATCCAGTGGCTGGCGGAACGCAACGACGTCGATGTCAGCGGCTGGTTAGGGAAGATCATGAAACGCCCCTCCTCGACCGATGAGCTTTCCCAGTGGCACGAACAAACTTCGGCTGGCTTCGATCTCGGAACGCTCTACACCATGGTGGCTGGGCTTCTGAATCTCCTGGTCATTTTCGATGCCTATGGCGGACCGATGCCGCTGCTCAACCACGATTCGCGCCACAAGAAGCCTTCCCCCGATGCAACTGCTTGAGACTGTACGCGCTCAGTTTGACCAGGTCCTGCTTCCCCTGACCGGCGAACGGAAGGAGTTGCTGCAGCGCATCACGGCGACCCGCGACCCTCAATTCGGCGACTACCAGGCCAACTTGGCTTTAGTCATCGGTTTGAGCAAGCAACTGGGAAGCGACCCGCTGCAACTTGCCCACCAGCTCGCCGAAGCCTTAGCCCGCCAGTCGCTTTTTAGCCGAGTGGATGTCGCCGGAAAGGGCTTCATCAATATCCAGCTCAACGATCACCAACTCCTGACCTGGCTCCAGGAGATGGATGGACCTTCGGCCTTGAAGATGACTCCGCCGGCTAGCCCGCGAACCTTCATCGTCGATTATTCGTCGCCCAATGTGGCCAAACCGATGCACGTCGGCCACATTCGCTCGACGGTCATCGGGGATGCGATTGTCCGCATCCTGCGTTATCTGGGACACCGCGTCATTTCCGATAACCACCTCGGCGACTGGGGGACCCAGTTCGGCATGGTCATTTATGGCTACAAGCACTTTGCCGAGGCGGCGGCGTTCCAAGCCGATCCGGTGCAGGAATTAAGCCGCGTCTATCGTCTTATCCAGCAAATCATCGGCTATCAAGAAGCGGTGAAGAACCTCCAGCCACAGGCGCAGCAGGTCGAAACTTTACGGGCCCAGCGTTTGGCTACCGAACAAGCCATGGCCAAGGAGCCACCTCAAAGTCCCGAGGCAAACAAACTGGGCAAACAGTTGAAATCCCTGGAACGCAGCCAGAAAGAAGCCGAAGATGGACTGCGGGACCTGCAAGTTAAAATCGATAGCGTCGAAAGCGATGGCCAGTGTCGGCGATGGGCGGCTGAACATCCCGATCTGGAGACGCGCGTCCTCCAGGAAACCGCCAAACTCCATGCCGGCGACGAAGAAAATCTCCAGCGATGGCGAGAGTTTCTACCGCACTGCAAGGCCGAAATCCAGCAGATCTATGACCGGCTAGGGATTCGCTTCGACTATGAACTCGGCGAGAGCTTTTACCATGAACGGCTTGGACCGACCGTCGACGATCTGCTCGATCGCGGCACGGCCGTGGTCAGTCAGGGAGCGGTCTGCGTCTTTCTCGAAGGTTTCGATGCGCCGATGATCATCCGCAAACAGGATGGGGCTTACCTGTATGCGACGACCGACCTGGCCACCGTCGCCTACCGGATGCAGCACTTTTCGCCCGACGCGATCCTCTATGTTGTCGATCATCGCCAAGGCGATCACTTCAAGAAGCTTTTCGCCTGCCTGCGAAAAATGGGATTGGACGATGTCGAGTTGCGACATATCAGTTTCGGTACCGTCTTGGGCAAGGATGGTCGACCATTCAAGACCCGCTCGGGTACCGTGGTCGGGTTGGAAGCCTTGCTGGATGAAGCTGTCTCGCGAGCCTGGAATGTTGTCTGCGATCCTTCACGGTTGCAGAAGGCCAGTCTGGAACTGAGCGAGGAGGAAAAACACCGCATCGCAACGGCGATCGGTATCGGAGCGATCAAGTATGCGGATTTGTCGCACCATCGAGAAAATGATTACGAATTCGACCTGGAGAAAATGGTCCAGTTGGAAGGGAATACCGCTGCCTACATCCAATATTCCTACGCTCGCACCCAAAATATACTCCGCAAGTTAGCCGAAAAATCGGCGGCGGATCCCGCAGCCTCGCCCCCACCATCGTTGGCCTTCGCTCACCCCCTCGAACGGGCTTTGGCCATCCAACTCCTCCGTTTCGAAGATACGTTGTCCGCTAGCATGCAGGATTACCTGCCCAGTCTGGTAACGGAATATCTTTACGAACTGGCGAAGCTCTTCGCCTCATTCTTCGAGCAATGCCCGGTGCTGCGAGCAGAGACCCCATCCCAGTTGGCAACGCGTCGACTGCTCGTGGCGTTGACCGGCAAGACCCTCCAGCAAGGATTGGACTTGCTCAACATTCAAACCGTGGAGCGGATGTAATGGTGGCTAGCCGTCTTGTTTCCATCGTCGCCTGGTTGGTTTTGGTCATTGCGCCTTATCCCATCGGCCTTGTCCGCTCGCAGGAAAGTACCTCACCCGCAATGGAAGATCCTTATCTTTGGCTTGAAGAGGTCTTGGGGGACCAGGCGCTGGCCTGGGTCAAAGCCCAGAATGCGGTGACGCAGACCGAACTGGAAAAGCAGCCCGAATTTGAGGCGTTGCGCCGCGACTTGCTGGCGATTCTCGATTCGGATGCCCGGATTCCGCTGGTCAGCAAGCACGGTGACTACTTCTATAATTTCTGGCGCGATCAGCAGAATGAGCGAGGCTTATGGCGGCGCACTACGCTTGAAGAATACAAGAAAGCCGAACCCCGCTGGGAAGTGCTGCTGGACTTGGACGCGTTGGGGAAGACAGAAAACGAGAACTGGGTTTGGAAAAGCGTAAGCATGCTGCGTCCCGACTACGATCGGGCGCTGATCCATCTATCGCGTGGTGGAGCCGATGCGACCGTCTCTCGGGAATTCGATCTGACGACCCGGCAATTCGTCGGCGATGGTTTCTCGCGTCCCGAAGCCAAGGGCAGCGTCGGCTGGATTGACCGCGATCAGGTTTTCATCCAAACCGACTTCGGAACTGGATCGATGACCAGCTCCGGCTATCCGCGATTGGCCAAGCGGTGGCGTCGCGGCACCGCCATGGAGGAAGCCACTTTGATTTATGAAGGCTTACCGAGCGATCTGGCGATCGGGGCCATGCATGATGACGCCCCCGGCTTTGAACGAAATTTCGTCAGCCGTACCTTGGCTTTCTACAATGATGAACTGTACCTCATCGGTGATGGAGATCGATTGCTCAAGATCGAAGCCCCCAACAGCGCCAACAAAACAGTCTTCCATCAACACTTGGTTTTGGAACTGCGAGAGCCATGGGAGGTCGCCGGCAAAACGTACCCCGCGGGCGCCTTGTTGATCGCTGATTTCGAGAAATACCTGGTCGGGGAACGTCGATTCGAAGTAGCTTTCGAGCCGACGGAGACCACGGCTTTGGCCGGGTTCGCTTTTACCAGGAATCATCTGGTGATCAACGTCCTCGAAGATGTCAAAAATCGCCTGTATGTGCTCAGCCCCGCCGGGGCTACCTGGACGCGACGCCCGTTGCTGGGGGCCCCGGACCTGGGAACGGTGGAATTGTGGGCAGTCGACCCTGAAACGTCAGACGCCTACTTCATGACCTCTGCCGGTTATCTGACCCCTACCAGCCTGTGGATGGGCGAGATCGATAGCCCCCCGCAATTGCTCAAAGAGCTCCCCAGTTTCTTCGATGCTTCGGGCTTGGAGGTACAGCAGTTCTTCGCCAACAGCCAGGATGGGACGCGGGTTCCTTACTTCATGGTTTCGCCAAAAAACCTGGTGTTGGATGGGAACCACCCAACGCTGCTCTACGGTTATGGCGGGTTCGAAATTTCGTTACAACCGACCTATAACGCGGCCGCCGGTCGGGCATGGACCAGCCAAGGCGGAGTTTATGTAGTCGCCAACATCCGCGGTGGTGGAGAGTATGGGCCGCGCTGGCATCAAGCTGCGCTGAAGGCTAACCGGTTGCGGGCTTACGAGGATTTTGCGGCCGTTGCCGAGGACCTCATCCGACGCCGGGTGACTCGCCCGGGAAAATTGGGAATCCAAGGCGGATCCAATGGCGGCTTACTGGTGGGGAATATGTTTACCCGTTACCCGCAACTCTTTCGAGCAGCCGTCTGCCAGGTCCCGTTGTTAGATATGAAACGCTACACCAAGCTGCTGGCTGGGGCCTCATGGATGGCTGAATACGGCGATCCGGACGATCCGGCTCAATGGCAATTCATCCAAAGTTACTCCCCCTATCAGCAGGTCAAAGCTGGGGAGGCGTATCCGGCGGTCCTCTTCACCACCTCGACGCGCGATGACCGCGTCCACCCGGGGCATGCGCGAAAGATGATGGCGAGGATGAAGGAGCAAGGACATCCTGTTTGGTACTATGAAAATATCGAAGGCGGCCATGGGGGAGCCGCCAACAACCGGCAAAGCGCCTACATGCAAGCCTTGGCCTACACCTTCCTCAAGCAGCAACTCTTTGAGCCATAAGCCCACCCTTATGCCGGAAGAACCTCACCTGCCTTCGACGGCTGCGTCCGCTCCCCAAACTCCAACGCCACCGCCGGTGGCCGAGCCGACTCCGCCACCCAGCCTGCCAGCCTGCCCAGTCTGCGGCGGCAGCTTGATCGAGATCCGCGCCAAATTCCAATGCAGCCGTTGCCATCGCATCTGCGAGACTTGCTGCGAAGGCTCCCAAGGCTAAACCGCGGTGACGCCTGGAAGGAATGGGTGTCAAGCCATGGGTGGTTGGCCTTCGAGCGCAGGCTTTCGACGGAACGGCGCACACTAGCCCGACGGTCGGTCGGTACCAACCCAGCCGCTTATCCAACCCGCTATCGAAATTGGAGCTTAGGTCGAGCCGATGAGGAGCTCCAGCAACTCGCCAATAGCGTGATGAGCTTCCAGCGGATGCCGCAACCGCAACTTGGTATGCACTCGGTAGGTATTCCGCCGCCCCTGCTTCTCGATGCTCAGGTAGCCGGCACTCTCCAGCTCCCCGATGATTTTCTGCACCATGCGTTCGGTAATCCCGACCCGCTGGGCAACTTCCCGTACCCGGCTCTCCGGATCCCCGTAGAGGCACAACAGCACGTGGGTGTGGTTGGTGAGGAAGGTCCAGCCCAAACTATCGCCGGGGGCTGGTTTTCCTCGTGACTTCGTCGGGGTGGCCGCAGGACTTTTCTTTTTCATGGGCGATGGGGATGGTCAAGTTGGCTGCAGGAAGAACAAAACTCCGGTCACGCTAATGGCTACGATAACCGGTCGTCATCCACTTGCAACGGGAAGTCAAACGACTTTACCCCGGCCCCGCCGGCCGAAACGGGCGAGCCAGGCTGGTAGCAGGCTGAAAATTTTCTTCTCCGCCCGACAAAGACTCTTGCCATCCAGGCAAAACAACGATAAATAATACACGAATTAAATTTCGTGTTTTTTATTTCGTGTATTTCGTTTCTGGTATTTATTTTCTTAGTTAGGTGCTGCCGATGACTGATGTCCTTTGGCTCAATCTGTGCTCGCCATTATGCCTGGCTTTTCTTCTGGGGATCGTGGCTCGTGTCATCAAGAGCGAACTGGCGTTGCCGCGAGACTTATATACGGCCCTGTCGATTTATTTGCTCTTGGCCTTAGGCCTGAAAGGCGGTGTAGAACTCTCCCACACTACCTTACAAGCGTTCATCAAACCGGCACTGGCGACCATCGCCCTGGGATGCATTACCCCGATCAGTGCTTACTGGTTCCTGCGGCGCCTCGGCGGCTTCAGCGTCGCGGATGCCGCCGGTATGGCCGCCCACTACGGTTCGGTTTCGGCCGTCACCTTTGTGGCTGCCCAGCAATTCGTCGCCGCGGTCCAGCAACCAGCCGAAGGCTTCATGCCGACCCTGTTAACCCTCTTGGAGATTCCCGGCATCCAGATCGCGTTGTTCCTCGGCGTTATTTTTTCCACCAAGGAAGGCTTGTCCGGAACAGCCGCCGAAGCGAAGGGAAGCGGCGAGCCGCAACCGCGCCCGCTGCGGGAGGTACTCCATGAAGTCCTTACTGCTCGCTCGATGATCCTGCTGGTCGGTGGGTTGATCGCCGGCTTCTGCATGGGGGAAGTGGGGTTCCAGCCGGTACGTCCCTTCTTCGAGGACTTGTTCAAAGGTGCTTTGACTCTGTTCCTGCTGGAGATGGGACTGGCAGCCGGCTCGCGTTTGCAGGATTTGCGTCAAGCCGGCTTGGCCCTTCTTGGGCTGGGCACCTTCCTACCTATCCTCCACGGAGCCTTGGGGGTGGCTTTGGGAGCCTGGTCGGGCCTGTCGATCGGCGGCACGACAGTCCTGGCGACGATGGCAGCTAGCGCCTCCTACATCGCCGCCCCACCAGCGGTGCGAATGACCCTCCCCCAAGCCAACCCAACTTACTACTTGACGGCTGCTTTGGCCATCACCTTTCCTTTCAATCTCCTATTCGGCATTCCTTTATACCTGTCGATGGCCAAATACTTGTGTCAATAAACATCCAACGCAAACCAAAGATCCCAAGCCGACTTGCCCAGGCGGCGTTTGGAACTGCTATCAACCTCGTAGCCAGGCCGTATCGACAGGCCGAGGCTTAGCCAATCCTCTTTCCGATCCTTTTGCCAAGGCAGTATCGATCATGGAAACCCAAGCGGTCATCAAGATGACAATCGTCGCCGAGCATGTGTTGCGCGAACGATTGATCGATGAAATCCAACAAGCCGGGGCTCGCGGCTATACCGTCTTCGCTGTCGATGGCGAAGGCTCGCGACATCGCCGCGTCAGCGAAGTCCTCGGGGGTAATATCCAATTGGAAACCCTGGTGTCTTCCACAGTCGCCGAGAAGTTATGGACCATCCTCCAACGCGAATATTTTCCGCATCATGCCATCATCGTCTACACTCACACGGTTCATGTCATTCGGGGGGAAAAATATGCGTAGAAACAAAGGTTGCCCATCAGCGATGCATTCGTCGAATCCTTGCTGCCACTCTCCGCTTTCTCGGCGGCGTGCCTTGCAATGGCTAGCGGCAACGGGCCTGGGGAGTTCGCTTCCCATGCACCGACTCTCGACTGCAGCCGACCTCGAGGCTGATTCCTCCCCCGCGTCCCCGCAAGAGGTACTCGAGTTCCTCTATGCCGGCAATCAACGCTTCATGGCGGGCAAGAGCCTCAACCTGCATCGGGACTTGGAAAGGGTCCGCAAGGTGGCCGGTAAGCAAACCCCGATCGCCGCCTTCCTCGGCTGCGCTGATTCCCGAGTACCGATCGAAATTGTCTTCGACCAGGGCTTCGGCGATCTTTTCGTCACCCGTATCGCTGGCAACGTCGCTTCCAGTGAAAACATCGGGAGCCTCGAGTTCGGCACGAAAATTCTTGGGGCCAAAGTGCTGTTTGTGCTCGGCCATTCAGGTTGTGGTGCTGTCTCCGCCACCATCGCCGGAGAAGAGGTACCCGGCCAGATCAGCGGACTATTCCAGCATATTCGACCCGCCGTCAAAACAGCCCACGGCGACCTGGATCTGGCGATTCGTCAGAATGTACGGAACCAAGCCTTGATCCTAGCCGAAGCTTCACCGGTCCTTGCCAAACTCGTCAAGAGCGGTGAGCTCTTGGTGGCCGGCGGTATTTACGATTTGGCTACCGGAAGCGTTTCCCCAGTACCGCTGGACGGCGACACCTGACTTGCCTGGAATGGGCGGAACCATACGCGCAAAGTCCATCCCTGCCTCAAGCCAAGCCACTTCCATCCTCGAGCGGTCGTAAACCGGGGTGCTAGCGGCTGGTGCCTGGACAGCGAATCCTTCGCCGCGGGGGCTGCCGATCATCGCGCGAGCGACCGCCGCGGGCGGGAGTGCCGGAACCTCGCGACGATTGATAGCGAATGGGCCGACCTTGCTTTAAACTAGGAAGCCTGCTGTTCTCCCGCCACTTTCACCAGCCAGGATTTGTCGACCATGCCCTCTCAGCTCGGCTATCTCGCCTCCTTGAGTTTCAGTTTCATCCTGGCTGCAGCGGTGATGGCCGATGCGGAGTGGCCGCGCTGGCGAGGCCCGCTTGAAAATGGTCATGTCGCAGACCAGGCTCTTCCGACCACTTGGTCGGATACGGACCTTGCCTGGAAAGTTACCTTGCCCGGCAGCGGTCAATCCTCACCGGTTATCTGGGGGGATGCGATCTTCCTGACCACCGCTCTGGACAAGGGTAAGGAACGAGTCGTCGTTTGCTTGTCCCGCACCACCGGCCAGATCCTTTGGCAGAAGACGGTCTGGACCGGTGAACCGGAACCGATTCATGCGATGAATGGGTGGGCATCGGCGACCTGTGTCACCGATGGGGAAGTCGTGATCGCCTTCTTCGGTCGGGCTGGTTTGCATGCGTTCCGCCTGGATGGAAGCCACTTGTGGTCGAAAGATCTCGGACGTTTTGAAAGCCCTTGGGGAGTGGCTTCCTGCCCTGTCTTGGTAGACGACATGGTCATCCAGAACTGTGACGCGGATATCGATGCTTACCTAGTGGCCTTCGACAAGAATACAGGTGAGGAACGCTGGAAAACCAAACGATCCGATCATCGTGGCTGGAGCACACCGATCCTGGTTCATACCGACAACCAACGCGAATTGGTCCTCAATGGTCACGAGGGAGTCAGGGCCTACGATCCGCAAAACGGGAAGGAGCTTTGGTTTTGCAAAGGCTTCAACGGTCGAGGTGAACCCACGGTCACTCCGGCTGGCAAGCTGCTGTGCGTCGTCAACGGCCTAGCGGGCGATTTCTATGCGGTTCGCCCGGGTGGCCGGGGAGATGTCACCAGTACCCACATGGCATGGCATACCCCGCGGAAGGGCGGTCGTGACTGCCCCTCGCCGATCGTTGTCGATAATTTCATCATCGTCTGTGATATGGGCGGGGTCGCTACCTGCTACGACGCTCTCGATGGTCACATTTACTGGAAGGAGCGGTTGCCGGGAAAGTACAGCGCTTCTCCGATCGCCGCCAACGGCCTGGTCTATTTCGTCAATGAAGAGGGGATCACCCGGGTGATTCAACCCGGTCCGACCCTGAAAATCGTCGCCGAGAATAGCTTGACCGTCGATAGCCAGGAGGTTTTTCGCGCCTCGATGGCGGCCGCCGAGGGGCAACTCTTCCTTCGCTCGACGTCCGTGCTCTACTGCATCGGAGACAAGCGTTGAAATTTTCGCCGGCTTCGCCTAGTGGCGATAACGTGAGCGGACGAACCGCCCGCTAACGGCTGGTTTTTCGGCCATGGAGTGGCGGGTGAATACGAGGTTGGCAGGAGTTGATGAATAACGCCGGCCCAAGGACAGTCGACGGCTAAGGCCGCCATGGCTGGAGAGGCTTGCCATCCACATAGGTGGCTAAAACTTGGGTATGGCGGATATCCTCGACCGGACAGGCCAACAGATCGCGATCGACCACGATAAAATCGGCAAGTTTCCCTACTTCCAACGAGCCCAGCTGTTCTTCGGCCCGCATCAACTGAGCGTTGTTGGCTGTGTAAAAGCGCAACATTTCCTGACGGCTCAGGGCTTGATCCGGATACAAACTTCCAGCATAGCCACGCGCTTCTCGAGCTACCGTCACCCACATCCCGAGGAAGGGATTGTAAGGATTGACCGAAGTCAAGGAATCGATGCGCTGCATGTGGTCGCTGCCTCCCCCGGCTACCACCCCATGCTCGAATAACCTTTTCAGCGGTTGAAACTGCCGCATGCGCTTCAGCCCAAGTTGAGCTTCCAACGTCCGCGCGTCGAGATACAACCAAGCCGGCTGGATATCTACGGCCACTCCCAGCCTGGCTGCCTTGGCAATCGATTCATCGCTCATGAAGTTGGAGTGGGTGATTGTCGAGTGGGTCTTGCGCACCGGCAACTCCCGGTCGACTGCCTCATAGGCTTCCAACAAAGCAGCAACCGCTCCATCCCCCACGCTATGGGCAGTAAAGGCGAGGTTGCGCTGCACACAGGCCCGTACCAATTGCTCTAATCGCGGTTGATCGATGTACCGCATCCCACGATAGGCGGGATCGTTGATCCCATAAATCTGGCTTACCCCCCACGGTTCGCTAAAATAAGCGCTCCCGGTCAGCATGCCCCCATCGAGAAAAACCTTGACCCCGATAATACCTAACCTTGGATCGGGCTGAACGTAGAGGGGATCGGCGGCAAATCGATCGAGAGCTTTCTCGATAGTAGCCATGTCATCCTGCGGGCTGAGTCCTCGCGACAACCGCATCCGTACCGAAAGCCGTCCGGATTCGAGCAAGCGTTGATACTGGGCCTGTCCGGATTCGCTGCAATTGCGATCGATCGCTCCGGTGATCCCCCAGCGGTTGTAATCCTCCAGCAGTTGCACCAATCGCTCGTCCTGTTCCGCTGGCGAAAGTTTCCTGGCGGTCGAGTTAGGCTGGGCTTTCAAGACCTTTTCCGACTGGCGCAAGATGCCGGTCGGTTCCCCCGTCTGAGGATCGACCTGGACATGTTCCGGGTGCTTGGCCGCAAACGCTCGATCGATACCATTGGCCTGCAGCGCAAGCGTATTGACGGAAGCATCGGGACCAGTACGGAAGACGACTGGATGCTCAGGGGCTGCCTCATCCAGTTCACGGCGGGTGGGGTAACGTTGCTCTTGAAGCCGGGTAATGAAGACTTGCGATAGCGCGATCCATTCCCCTCGAGGCACAACCTGCGCCCGTTCACGAACGTAAGCCAGCACATCCGTTATCGACTCCATCGCTGGGATCGGGTGATCGGCTTCGTACATACTGGCATTCCCAGCATGCACATGCGAGTCGATGAGGCCGGGTAAGACCATTCGCCCTTTCATCTCCAACACCTCGGTACCCGGTCCAATCCATGGGCGGATCTCTTGCTGGCTACCGAGGGCGACGATTCGGTTGCCGGCCAGCGCCATCGCCTCGACGATCCGAAAATCCTTGTCGACAGTGACAATCTTTGCCTGCTGCACCACCAGTGTCGCCGGATCGAGCCCCCAGGCCCAACCGACCAAACCCAAGCTAATCAAGCCGGATAGGGAAAATTTCCTCATATAGCCAGTCCTCATCCTGGAGCATTTTCTTTGGTAGCCTGAATCCAGGGCTCGGGGCGTGCGGTCGACGGCTGCCATTCCCCAAGTCCCTTCCGTTCTGGACATTCTGACCATCTCGATCAAGCCGCCTTTGTTCCGGAACATCTCTAGGATCAACGATCGCTACCCCAAAGTAAAGTCCCAGCCACCCGTCGAGGAAGTCCACGTACGAGCATTCCACCATGGGCTTCCCAGCGGGCAGTTCCTGAAGCGGGGCAATCTAGATGCGAATCGACAGCCGGATCAGCCTCTGCCCTGGACCTAACTGGTCAGCCAGGCCGGCAATTCACCCGCATCGGGTAATTCGATCAACTGGACCTTCTGGATGGCCTTCATCGACAGCAACTCATCCAGAGCCGTCTTCGGCGGCGTACTGTCGAGGTTGAGCACCCCGATGGCATGCCCACCCGGTTGGCTGCTTTGGCGGCCGACCGACATCTGCGCGATATTGACCTGATGCTTGCCAAAAACCGTTCCGACATGGCCGATAATGCCGGGCATATCGGTGTGGACGAAGAAAAGCATTCGGCCGTCCAGATAAGCTTCGAGGCGGCAATCATCGAGGGCGATCAACCGCGGCATGTTGCTGCCGAACAAAGTAGCGCCGGCCCGTTCGCGGCGGTTGTTTCCACTGACCTCCACCGACATCGAAGAACTAAAAGCCCCCGGCTCACGATTTCGATTCTCGACCAATTCGATGCCGCGTTCACGCAACAGCAACTCAGCGTTGACGACATTGACCTCTTCAGCCATGGCCGTCTCCAGCAAGCCGACGCAGAAGGCAGCCGTCAGCAACTTCGTATCACGCTCGCAGACCTCGCCGCGATACAAGATCTTACAGGCTTCAATACCGCCTTCATGCCACTGCGACATCAACCGACCAAGGCGATGAGCCACATCGAGATAACCTCGCAGCGATTCAAGGGTCTTCGGGTCGACAGCGGCCACGTTGACCGCATGCCGAATTTCGCCCGTCTTGAAGTAATTGATCAATAGCTGGATCCCCTCGATGGCGACTTGGGTCTGCGCCTCCTCAGTGCTCGCCCCCAAATGCGGCGTACACACGACTCCCGGCATCCCGAACAATGGGCTATCGGTGCACGGTTCGTTCTCGAAGACATCCAAAGCAACGCCGGCGATCACCCCGCGCTTCAGTCCTTCGACTAAAGCCAATTCGTCGTAGATCCCACCACGGGCGCAATTGATCAGACGGATACCCGGTTTGACGATCTCCAACTCCTTCATCCCGATCAAATGCTTGGTTTCAGGAGTCAGCGGCGTGTGCACCGTCAAATAATCGATTTTGGGAAGCATGTCGTGCACATGGCCAACCCGCTCAACCCCGAGTTTGGCGGCCTGCTCGTCGGTAAAGAATGGATCGTAAGCGATCACCCGCATACCGAAGGCCTGGGCTCGGGTGGCGACCTCACGGCCGATTCGCCCCATCCCGATGACCCCGAGGGTTTTGTCGGCCAGCTGCGCACCCATGAAGGACTTGCGATCCCACTTACCGGCTAGGAGGCTGGCATAAGCGGGAGCGATCGATCGGGACTGGGCCAACATTAAGGCAAAGGCATGCTCGGCCGTACTAAGCGTATTCCCGGCCGGGGTATTCATGACCACGATCCCCAACCGCGTGGCCGCATTCTTATCGATATTGTCCGTCCCGACCCCAGCCCGCACGATCGCACGCAACCGCTTGTTGCCATCCAGCGACTCCGCCGTGATCTTGACCCCGCTCCTGACGATCGCCCCATCGAATTCGTTGAGCGAACGGCGAAGTTCCTCACCCTTCAGACCGGTACGAACTTCGTACTCGAAATCCGGTTCGGCCGCCAACAGGTCGAAGCCTTCTTGAGCGATCGGGTCGAGAACAAGGATGCGAAACTTGGGCATGGTGGCTGAAAATCCGTAATTTAAGCGTGCTTTTTGGCAAAATCATGCATGTAATCCGCCAGGGCCTGTGCCCCTGCCATCGGCATCGCGTTGTAGATACTCGCGCGAATGCCACCGACGCTACGGTGACCTTTGAGCGAATCGAGCCCGGCTGCCGATGCCCCTTGGAGGAACTGCTTTTCCAACTCCTCATGCTGAAAACGGAACGTCACATTCATCAGCGACCGCGCCCCCTTCTGGGCGTGCCCCTGATAAAGGGCCGGATACCGATCGACCGCATCATAGACGAGGGACGCCTTTTGGCGATTGATGGTCAGCATCTGGCCGAGACCGCCGATGGTTTCTTCCAGCCACTGGGCGACCAACCCCAAGACATAAATGGCAAAGGTGGGTGGAGTATTCCACATCGAACCTTCGGATACATGATTCTTGTAATTCAAATAACCGGGGAGCGTATCCTGGCAACGCTCCAGCAGATCTTTGCGAATGATAACTACGGTCACCCCGGCCGGCCCAGCATTCTTCTGGGCGCAAGCATAAATCAACCCGTAACGGGAGATATCCATCGGCCGGTAGAGGAAGTCCGATGAGCAGTCAGCTACCAGCGGAGCTGGCGCGACGAGATCCTCCTGGAACTGCACCCCTTGGATAGTCTCGTTACTAGTCAAATGGACGTAGGCTGCCTGCGGATCCAGTGGCAATTCGCTGAGAAGCGGCAAGCGATCATAATTCGTCGCCTTGGCATCAAAAACCGTCTCTACCGCACCTTCACGCTTGGCTTCGGCCAAGGCGTACTTCCCCCAGGAACCTGTCAGCACGTACTGAGCCGCCCCGGGTTGCCCGCGCAGCAGATTCATCGGGACCATCGAGAACTGCAAGCGAGCCCCACCTTGCATGAAGAGAACTTCGTGCGTCTCCGGGATGTTCAACAGTCGGATCAGCCGTTGCTGGGCAGCCTCCTGGATGGCGATAAACTGCGAACTTCGGTGCGAAATCTCCAAAATGGAGGCGGGGGCGCCGGGAAGGCAGAGCATCTCATCGCGAATACGCTCCAGGACCGGCAGCGGCAGGACAGCCGGTCCTGGGGAAAAATTGTACAAGCGTTTACCGGAATGGGCGGTGGTCATGGTCGGATTCGAAATCCTCTTCAAGGAACCAAACAACAAGCCGGTATTCTAGGACGCACCGGCCAAACGCGGAAGGATGCTGAAACTGCGACGCCCCAAAAAGTCGGCGGCCTGTGCTTGGCCCTCGGCTCATGGCAATCCAGGAATTCCCGCCGACAGCCGCGGATTTCCATGGTACGATAGTCACTCCCGCGCGCGAAAGTAACGACCATGGAACATGGACTGCGAGCCGACCCGGCCACCTTGATGCGGATCAAAAATCTGCAGTTGCGAGCCAAACGTATCGTGGACGGCTTTCAGAGCGGTCTGCATCGCAGCCCGCGACAGGGCTTTTCGGTAGAATTTAGCGAATATCGCCCTTTCGTTCCGGGCGATGACCCGCGAGCGATCGACTGGAAACTCTTTGCCCGTTCCGATCGTTACTACCTCAAGAAGTTCGAGGATGAAACCAACCGGCGCTGCCATCTGGTGATCGACCAGAGCCGGTCGATGGACTACGGCTCCATCGGCTACTCCAAGCTTGACTATGCCCGCACTTTAGCCGCGACCTTGGCCTACTTCCTCACGCGACAGCGGGACGCGGTCGGGATGTTGACCTTCGAATCCCGTGTCACCGGGATGGTCCCGGCTCGTTTTCGTCATGGTCACCTCCGGCGACTGCTGCATCTACTGGAACAAGCCACAGGCGGTGAAAGCACCGACCTGCAACGCCCGTTGATTCAGTTAGCGGAACTTGTCAAGCATCGCGGCCTGATGATCATCTTTTCTGATTTTTTGGTGCCGTTGGAACCGATCCTTCAACCGCTTGCCTACCTTACTGCCCGCCATCACGAGATCATCCTGGTCCGGATCCTCGACCCTCAGGAACTCGACTTTTCCCTGTCGCAACCGACGGTCCTGCGCGACCTCGAAAGTGGTCAGGAGATGTACCTCGACCCTCCCACGGCCAACCGAATCTATCGCGAACGTTTCACCCGTCATGCCGAGCAATTATCGGCTTCAGCCGCTCAACTGGGCTGCAGCTCCCTCACCCTCTCCACTCGCCAGCCTTTCGAGCTTGCACTGGCTGATTTGATCCATGGTCATGAGCAGCGCGCAAGTCAGGGGCACGGAGTTCGCAGTCCTTCCCTCGATGCCAGGAGCTTGCCATGAGTTTTTTGGCGCCGCTGTTCCTGGTCGGCCTGGCTGCATTAGCCGCCCCCATCCTCATGCACATGATCCGCCGCGAGGCCAAGGGACAGCAGACGTTTGGCTCCCTGATTTTTCTCGAAGCTTCCCCCCCGACCATGATGCGCCGCAGTCGCATCGAGCATTGGCTGCTGCTATTGCTGCGGAGCCTGGCGATTCTGCTGTTGGTAGCCGCCTTCGCCCGGCCCTACTGGCGAATGGCCGCCTCACCTCCGATGGTCACAGCTCATCCGCGCCGCGTTATTTTGCTCGATCGCAGCGCCAGCATGAGTCGGGCTGGGATTTGGGACAAAGCCTCGGAGCGAGTCCGGCAAATTATTGAGGAAACCCCGCCGGAAATCTCCTTGGGCTTATACACCTTTAGCCATGACTTATTGCCGGTTCTGGAAGTCGATGTGGCGGGCCCGCCCCCATCCGAGCGCCGAGGGCTACTGCTTTCTCGCTTGATGCTTTTGCGACCCGATGATGGCGGAACAGATCTGGGATCGGCCTTGGCAGCGCTCGCCGGTCAACTCGAAACCGAGGGGGCTGAGGCGGAGGAGCAGGATGTACCCAGTGAAATCGTCTTGGTCTCGGACCTCCAAGCCGGTAGCCAAGTGGATGCGCTGGCCAATTATCCTTGGCCGAAAAACTGCTGCCTGCGAATAGAGAAAATATCAGCGGTCGAATCTTCCAATCTGTCGACGGCTTTTCTCGATATCGAGGAAGACGCTCAGCCAATCGAGGAAATCCCTATTCGCCTTTTCAACCGGGGAGGTGACGCGCGGCAGACGGCCGAACTGCAGTGGCTTGACGCCACCGGCCAACCGCTTGGCAAGGCAGGGCTGCAGCGAGAAGTCGCAGCCAATCAAGGGTTGGTGGTGCGCATGCCCAAGCTCGACCAGCCACAGGGGATCCTTGAGGTTCGCGGCGATCAAGCGACTTTTGATAATCGACGATGGTTTGCCCAGGTGCCGGAAAAGGCCATGGGATGGGTGTGCCTCGACACTGCCTCCAGCAACACCGCGGAAGATCTCGGCTTTTTTCTCGAGCAATTGCCCTTGGATAAAGCTCAGCGGAAAGTGAGTTTTTCCCGCCGCCTACCGGGGAGCGAAGAAGCGTGGCCAGCCACCTCGCAAGTACCGCTGGTCGTCGCTAGCCATCGATTGACCGGAAGGGATGCCGCCCGCTGGCGCAAGGAATTAGAGCAGGGCCAACATGGGCTATGGGTGCTCGATGCCGCGATGGAGGATAAAGCGGTGCGGGCCGAGTTCGAATCAGCCTGGGAAAATTTAGTGGGTAGTCGCTTGGCTGGCTTGTCTGAAGCCGATTCGCAACAGGATGCGCTGCTGGAAAGGATCGACTTCAATGACCCGATCTTTCGTTCCCTGGCCGACTCCCGCTTCAATGACTTCACCAAAATTCGCTTCTGGCATCACCGCCGTATCGAACTCGACCCAGCCACCCCCTGGAGGATGGTTGGCTGGTTCGATGATGATTCCCCAGCCTTGATGAATCTTCCGGTGGGACGCGGTCAACTATGGGTCCTGGCTGCCGGTTGGCAACCTCGGGAAAGCCAGTTAGCCCTCTCCAGTAAATTCGTGCCGATTCTTTCGGCGATCTTTGATAACGCTGCTCCTCGCGAACGCTTTGCCCAAGCCTTGGAGACAGGGAATCGGATCGTGATCGGCGAGGATGAGCAGTGGTTGGATCCTTCGGGCCAAGAGATCCAGTCGACCTCGGCAGAAAATAGCTCGCGTTCGTTTATCGCCGATAAGCTGGGTTTCTATCAGTTGTCACAAGCTGGTAGCTCGCGAAAACTGGCATGCAACCTGCCGATCGCCGAAAGCGATACCCGCGACTTGGAACTGGAAAAACTCGAGCGGCTGGGAGTGAATATCGGCCTGCTACCAACTCCGGAAAAGCAGCAGCGACAGGCCGAACAACAGCAGCTGGTCGAACTGGAGAAGCAGCAGCAATTGTGGCGATGGTGCATGGCTAGCATGCTTGGAGTCATCGCCTTGGAATCGATACTCGCCTTTCGACGCTGAAGCTCCTCCGACCACCGCGAACTTGCGATCGGACCAGATGAGCCTACCGCCTCTCCCGCGACGCCCCAACTTCCCGACTACCAGTGACCATATTCCTGGAACTCGGCTGGTGTCGGATGCGACTCGATGGCGGGCCGTTCCACATGCCGCTTGTAGTCGAGCCAGGCATCGAGCACCTCGTGACTGAAAACGTCCCCCCGCGTCA
The DNA here is from genome assembly GCA_044371435.1 of Pirellulaceae bacterium. Taxonomy (GTDB): domain Bacteria; phylum Planctomycetota; class Planctomycetia; order Pirellulales; family Pirellulaceae; genus JAIYDQ01. Next base: position 17,601 of record JBILTQ010000052.1, read on the forward strand.
GGAAATCGCGATCCGCATCCAATTCATCGAGTGCCTCCCACAACGACAGAGGCAGCTTCGAATGCCCGTTGGCAGCGGGGTCCCACGAAACATCAGGCGTACCGGGCTCCAATTTATTCTGCATCCCATCGATGATCGCCATCAGGATAGCCGCCATACACAGGTAGGGATTACTAGTTGCTTCGGGAGTACAAAAGGTAAAAGCTTTAGTGCGAGGATCCTGCTGAAGCATCGAGACGCGGCAGACGGACCTGGGATGCGTCTGCGTGTAACCACAAAGCCAACCTGGCCCAGCTGCCGGATGTAACCGCTTGTAGCCATTGGTCGTGGGATTGCAGAGAGCGGTCAATGCCGGAAGATGATGGCGAATCCCGCCCAAAGCCCGAATGGCTAAATCACTCAAACCACCATAAGCTTGCCCACTGAAAAGGGGCTCCTCGCTGCGCAACAGCGACCAGGTCAACTCCAACCCCGCCCCCTTGCCCCCAGCGATGGGTTGCGGGAGGAAACTCACGATCTGCTGACGCTGCTGGGCCACCCTTTTGGCGAAATGCTTCACCGCCAGCACGGCATCGGCTGCCGATACCAACTCCTGATGATCAAGCACCACCGCTTGACTACCCCGCGGCTCCACCGCCGCATCATGCTGGACTGCCGGCACCTCCAGTTCGCGGAGTTGCTCGAGCAGGCCGTTGCGGAAGTCGAGATTCGACAGACCGCATGGGACAGTCTGCGCAGCCCAACTCCCCCGATGGTCACTGCTCTCAAAACCGAAACGATCGAAGAGGAAGAACTCACAACGAGCCCCGACCAGGACACGATCGGCCAACCCAGAACTTTGCAGGTAAGCTACTGCCCGCTCGGCGATTGCGCGACTATCGAAGGGATCCTCCTCACGGGTGATCGGATCCTGAAGAGTCCCGATGAGTATCAAGGTCGGAATGGAGCAAAACGGATCGAGAAAGGCCGAGGTTGCCTGCGGTATCAACAACCGCTCGCGGTTCTCCCCTTGCAGTCGGCCAGCCGCCAGGATTCCAAAGCCTTGCTCGAAGGAAGCTTCCGATAGCCTCTCCACCGGAATGGTGATGTGCTGCCAGCACCCCAAGAGGTCGGCGTAGCGAATATCGACCGCCTTTACCTCTTTCTCACGGCAAAAGGCTAGGATACCTCGAGGAGTCACGCATCGCTCACTTTCTTTTTCAGGTTTCTATCGCCGATCGTCCGAAATCCCTGTCCGACTCGCGGACCGAACCGTCCTGGTTGACTTGCCATACCTGCCCCGTCGTCACATCCATCGCGGTCAACCACAAACCGCCGTAGCAGTAGGTATCGAGGCAAACCAGATGCGGCAATTCCAGAATCTCTCCCTCGCGATCGTGCGTATGACCAACCACCGCTCGCCGCCCTGAACGATGTGGCAAGGGCAGGTTCTCCGATAACTTGATCCAACGCAACAACTCGGGGGGTTGATCCTCCATTTCCAGCGAAGGATCATAGTTGGCGTGGACAAAAAAATGTGTTTCCGTCGAATGAAAATCGACCAAACTCTCCAGGAATTCCCGATGGCTGTCAGGGATAACCTTGAGGTTACCGACAAAGCCATACGAGTCGAGCGTGTCGACTCCACCATGCCGCAACCAGTCGTAGGGTGGCTTCTCCTCAACAACCACCTCATACATCATCTCCTCGTGATTCCCGAATAAAGGGACGAGCTGGCAGCGATTGCGGAGATCGATCAGCAAGTCGATGACCCCACGCGAATCGGGTCCACGGTCGACATAATCCCCCAAGGTCACCAGCGTGTCATCGGATTTCGGCGCGATAAGCTCGACCATGGTTTGCAAGGCATCCAAGCAACCATGAATATCCCCAATCGCTATCACTCGACCTGACATGCAAAACTATCGCCAACACAACACGAATAAGAGTCACCTGCGGCCGGCGGTAATCCACTGAACGGCGGAGCCATCGGCCAATCTGCTGTTCCCGAACATCTTGGATTCCTGAACCTGCCTTCTTATTTTACCCCCTCCCCCCGATTGCGACAGCCGAAACGCCAGCGATTTTCGCGATCCTCCCCTCCACCCCCGCCTGGCCTAACTTCCCCATGCTCCGGGAGG
>JBILTQ010000054.1:0-19659 GCA_044371435.1 Pirellulaceae bacterium
TTCGTTGAAAACCGGAATGACCACGGTCAGGCTGGGGAGCGGCCGGGGTTCGAAGTCCCGCTCGCGTTCCGCTTCCAGAGCGTCGCTGACCTGAGCCAACTGGGCCAGGGCCCGCTTAGAGGTGTCCGTCAACTTCCCCGGTTTGGCCGCCGGTTCTCGTTGCGATGAAGCCACTGGTACTTTGGATGGGTACGGAGTCGAGACTGTCATGGAGACCTTCGTATCGGAGAAGCCGCGAACTCGGAGATTCCAGAGTTATCGACAAATTTACGCTGCCGCTTGCGTCGATGTGGCGGGATGCAGCAAAAATCCAGAGGGGGGCAGGAATATCGGAAAGGATGTACCGATTGTTCGGTTCAGGCCTTCCAAACCTGCCCGGGCTGCGTCGAAAATCCAGCCATGACATTCCGGGTATCGACCAGCAGGGGAACGCAATCAGCCAACTCCTGGTAATGGACACGACGATGGGCCGTGCTGATCAGGGCGACATCGTAGCCCACCAAGGTCGCTCGATCCCAGCTTATCGACCGCTTTCCCTGCCATTGAGGATGCTCACGCATGGGACCGATGACCGGGATATGCGGGTCGAAATAATCGACGTTTGCCCCACCTTGGCTGAGCAGGTCGAGCAATACGAAACCGGGGGACTCGCGGGGATCGTCGACATCGGCTTTATAGGCCAATCCAAGCAACAGCACGCGGCTGCCGCGCAGGGGTTTGCCGATCGCATTGAGAGCCTCTACCAGGCGTTGCACCACCAGGCCTGGCATCCGGGTATTGATCTCTCCAGCCAATTCGATGAAGCGGGTAGACTGCCCAAACTCCCGAGCTTTCCAGGTCAGATAGAAAGGATCGATGGGGATGCAGTGACCGCCCAAACCGGGCCCCGGATAGAAAGGCATGAAGCCGAAAGGTTTCGACCTGGCGGCTTCAATCACCTCCCAAATGTCGATCCCCATCGCTGCATAGACGGTTTTGAGTTCATTGACCAAGGCGATGTTTACACTGCGAAAGATGTTTTCCAGGAGTTTCGTAGCTTCCGCGGTCTTGCAGTCTGTCACCGGAATAACCTGCTTGACGATGGCCTGGTACAAAGCGACAGCGCGATCGCGACAGGCTGGCGTCAAACCTCCCACCACCTTCGGTATCTCTGAGAGCTGGCTTCGTGGATTGCCGGGATCCTCGCGTTCGGGCGAAAAGGCCAGGTGAAAATCTTGCCCCGCCTTGAGGCCTGAAGTCGCTTCGAGCGCCTCTTTTAAGTCTCCGTCGGTCGTCCCAGGGTAGGTGGTCGACTCCAGTACCACCAACTGGCCGCGACGCAGGTGACTGCCAAGCTGGTGCGCCGTTGCGAGGATATACGAAAGGTCCGGTTCCCGATGTTTGGTCAAGGGTGTCGGGACGCAGATCACGATCGCCTCGACCTGCCTTAGCTCGGCGAAATCGCTGGTGGCCCCCAGCCTCCCGGCCTCGACTCGTTCACGGATCCGAGCGGAATCGATATGTCCGATATAACTGCGGCCCTCGCGGATAGCTTGCACTTTCAACGGATCGATGTCGACGCCCAGCACCCGCAAACCGTTGTTGGCAAAATGCAGACAAAGCGGCAGACCGACATAACCCAAACCGATCACCGCTACGGAGTTGGGAACAGGAACAGTCACAGAGGACCCGAGAAGCTTTCAGGGAAGGGGGAAATCAAAACACAAGACCACCGGCGATCAACCGGTGGTCTAAAGTGCTTCCAGCATTCCTATTGTCGTTCGTAAGACGAGTTGCGGCAACGCTGGGTTGTGAGATTCAAGTCGTCAAAAATTACTCGGGGTTCAATTGCCAGAACCCGCCGCGGGGCGTCCCGGGCGGCCACCCGGACCGCGTCCCGGGCCACCTGGGCCACCTGGGCCTTCCGGCCCGCCGGGGCCACCAGGAGGACCAAAACGCCGCTCGGGCAACGAGAAGTTTCCGGCTTTGGCCTTGAGCGACTCCAAAGTCGCCTTCTGGTCCGGAGTCAACACAGCCATCATCTGCTCGTCGGATTTCTTCCGAAGAGATTCCATCTTTTCGCGCATTTCCTCGAACCCGCCGCCAGCATTATCACCGCCGCGCCGTTCCATCATGGAGCTGAACATTGCCTGACGTTCTTTTGACAAATCAGCACCGACCGCCCCCAGCTTGGCGACCTGTTCTGGCGTAAACCCTAGCGTCTCCTGCAGCGTCGGTGAGGACAAGGCTCGACTTTCCTCAGCCTTGATCAAAATCCCCAGCATCTGCTCGGCCTGATCCGGATCGAGAATTTCCATCACCTTCTTTTCTTGCTCGTTGCGGAAATCAGTCATCCGCTTTTCCATTTCCGCCATCTGCTCCGGCGTCATTCGCGGTCCGCCAGGTCCGCCAGGTCCGCCAGGCCGACCACCTTCCGGCCGACCACCTTCCGGCCGACCACCTTCCGGCCGACCACCTTCCGGCCGACCACCTTCCGGCCGACCACCTTCCGGCCGACCACCTTCCGGCCGACCACCTTCACTGCCGCGTCGTCCAAAACCCCCTTCAGGCCGCATCGACTCAAACTGGCTGCGCAACGAGTCGCGCAAGGCCGCCAACTCCTTCTTAGCGGTCTCATCTAGCTTCAGCGCTTCCTGAACTTCCGGGATACCGATCAGAGACGGGATCCCGCCCGACATCCCGCCACCGCCTCCAAAAAATCGTCCCCCACCCGGTCCACCCGGTCCGCCCGGTCCGCCCGGTCCGCCCGGTCCGCCCGGTCCGCGATCACCAAATCGACCGCGATCACCACCCGGTGGTCCGCGCCGCTCATCCTGGGCGATGGAGCTTACGCTGAACCAACCGACCGTAGTAGCAACGATCGCAAGAATTGAGAGGAACTGGGAAACTCGCATGCGACGAACTCCTGACCGAACTTCCAAAAAAGAAAAGCGATAGATGTGGCTAAAAACCCGCTGGCGTTTCGAAAGTTTCGAGCGGGAAGCAATTATTTTAACGCGATCCGAGGGAGGTGTCATGAAGGCTTCGTTTCCTCGAGTCCTCGTCCCCCAGAAGCTTCTGGAACCCCACGGCCCCCAGGCGTCGACGAGGCCAACCGGAGAGGCGGTGAACGTACTAAAGGCTTCGCAGGTACGCGTAGAGATCGGCTAAATCGGACGGCGTACTCCCTTCGAGGAGACCGCTCGGCATCAAGGATAGCTCCGACAAGGCCTTGTTGCTGATCGCCTCCTCTTGAACCCTCACCAGCTGTCCATCCGCCAACTGCAGAGTCAGCCCATCGACACTTTCATAGATCTTCATCCCGACCAACACCGTCCCTTCATCCGTCAGGACTTTCACCGCTCGATAGCGATCGGAAATATCACGGCTCGGTTCGAAGATCGCTCGAAAGAGATCTTGATAGGAAAAGCGGCGTGAAACGCCAGTCAAGTCAGGTCCCAGGGCGTTGCTCCCGCCGTGGCATTGGCCGCATTTCGCCTTGCGAAAAACCTCCAGCCCCCGCCTCGGGTCGCCGGCGAGGGAACTCGCCGAGGAAATCTGCTCTGTCCAGGGCGTTTCCCCCGAGTTCATCGCGGGGAGCGGGTCGAGAACATCGACAGCCAGGTGACGCTTGAGGAAAGGTTGCCATTGGCTCCATGAGGATGAGCGCGGAAGGTCTGCCCATCCTGCCAAGCGGGCCGCTTGCTCTAGCCGCTGAAAGTAAGTCTGGAGGGGGATATCGCTTTGGCTGGAACGCTCGAGCAAACCACCCAGGCCGGCCAAGACTTGCAATTCCTGGAGGGGGTCTTGGACCGTCAAGCCAGTCAGCCCCTGCCAAGCGAAGGACCAACTGTTCCTGGTAGTAGGCTGGAGTCGGTCGAGGAACCATCGGTAGTCCGCAGCGGTGGGAGAGCGGGATAGCAGTTCGACAACCAAGGCGTCCTGGTCGGGAAAGACAGCCGCGCGAAGCCGCTCCCTCAACGCTGGGTCCAGAGACTTACTGGCTGCAAAACGGAGCACGGTGGGTGACCAGTCGGAGGTGGGCTGCTCGAGCAAAGCGACGGTCGCTCGTTGCCCGGCAGCGATCTTGATCTCGTCGGGACACCAGGTCAACCAAAAGATGTGCTCCGCAGTCACCGGCTGCGCGTCGGCCAGGAGGGCAGCTGGCAACTCCTGATCGCGAGCGGTCAACTCCAGGAACAACTGCTCCAAACGCGTCGACCAACGACTGTCGGTTTTCAGCTCCAGCGTCTCGACCTTCCTGAGCAAGGCGACCAGCCCGCGGGCGGTGGCCTGCGTCTGCAGCCTCTCCCTCGGGGCGCGACAACAAGCCAAAGCGGCCAGGCGATGGAGATCGGCAGTCGGATGGGACAAAGGATCGATCCCACGAAGACACGCATCGGCGGCAGCCTTCGAGTTCGGCTGCAGCATCGCCATGGTCCGGAGGGCTTCGTGTTCGATCAGGACCTGCTCCGGGCCCGCGTGGTCCAGCAACGACAAACACCAACGGGTCCATCCCTCCCGAATGGCTTCGGGGAGCTTGAGGCTGGCGGTGGCGCGATAGCCATCCAAGGCATGGACCTGGGGAGGCGCCTTCTGTGACGGAACGCGGTAGCGATAGTCTCCCAAGCTTGCCTGGAGGGTAGTCAAGGCTTCCAGGAGTTGGTCGCTCCCTTCGCCGACTTGCTTGGCCGAAACCCTCAAGGCCAAAGCATCGAGCAATTCAGCCTCCAAACGATCTTCACTGCGGCCATAAAGTCTCCGGGCCAAACGATCGTCGACCGAAGCCGCAGGCATTTGCCCACGATCCAACGAGGAGCTAGCGATCGGTCGGGATCGCGATTGGGCCCACAAGAATTGTCCTCGCAAGGAACGTCGCACGCGCCAATCGTTCTCCTCCTTACCTTGTTCATCAAGCGACGCGTACTCAACGACCGGCCAACGCTTGAGGCCCAGCGTCTGGTAGCGCTGCTGTTCGACCACGCCGCCCAGCAGTTGATCCCAGGCGGAGATCGGCGATAGCGAAGCCAGCCCTGGTTTCTGCAAGCTGGCCAGGCTGCGTCCGCCATCGCGCAGGTGCTGAAGATTCCCGTAACCCAGCAACCACCAACCCGCAGCTTGCGTCGCGGCACAGGGCGACTGCAAGGCTTTTTCCAGCGTACCAGCCGCTACCGGCAACTGCAGGTAGGCCAGGTACTGCGCTGCACGCCGCCGATAGTCGGAAACCCGCACTGGGTCGCTGACACCGGCGTACCATTGATCTTCGATGATGGCGGATTCCAAAACGCCAACCGGCAGGGCTTTCGCCAAAGGAACCCACCGCGAAGTGGCCCAGCTTTCCCAGGGTTGAGGCCAAGCGAGGAGCCGCAAAAGTTTTTCCCGCACCGTCGGCAAATGCTCGACATCACCCCCACCTGGCCAACCGACGTCCTCCAACACCTCGGGGCCTGGCGAGGTTTCGACGCGATACAGGGCTCCCGTAGTTCCCCGTCCCCCGACACAGACCAACAGGCTGCCTTGGGGTTCCACGCACAAATCGGTGGGAGCGAAACCGACGAAGCCCGAAGCTTGCATAAAGGTTTCCGCCATAAAACGCGACGTGGACTCGCCTACGGTCGCCGGTTGCGGATAGACCGCGATGACTCGCCCAAAGGTCCAGTCGAGAACGAAGGCCGCATCATGATATTTTTCGGGAAAGGTTCGATGGCGATAGACCGCCACCCCCGTCGGTGAACCACGCCCGAGCTTGGAAATGACCTGCGGCATCGTCAGGCGATCGTCGAGATCGAACCAAGCAGCATCGATCCAGCCCGCGTCATTGCCAGGAGAGACAACCATCACGCGGGTCGGCCGGTACCATGGCAGCGAGACCTCCCGCTCCTCGTCGCTATCGTACGTGACGATCCGACCATTGGCTAAAAAATCAAAGTCGTAGGCGTTGCGAAAACCATGAGCCCACGGGATTCGCTGGTCAAAGCCAGGGCTGATCCGCCACAAGGTTCCGGCTCGCGGAGAAACTACCAGCGGATCTTGGGTCCGCTGCAGTTGCTGAATCTCCGCTGCATAGTTTCCGACCATCAAGTACCACCAACCGTCGGGTCCTCGCCGCAGGGCATGGGCATCGTGTTCGCCGCCGGTTGGCAAGGCGAGCAGGCGTTGCGGCGGGCCATCGGCTTGCAAATCGTCGTTGCGATCTTCCGATCGCCACAAGCCATCGTCGCCAATCCAATAAAGTTGGTTCCCTTCCGCCCATAGCCCTTGAGCGCCCTCCTTGGGGAGTTTGGCCCAGTCGACAGAGCGATCGAAGCTCCCATCGCCATCGTCGTCGAGCAAGGTTCGGGTATAACCTGGCCCCGAAACGACCGGTCGACCGGCCCGATCCAAGGTCATACAGAAAGCATCGTGAACCAGGTCGTCGGAAGCGACAACCTTCACCGTAAAGCCCTCCGGGACTTCCCACTCGGCCGTCGGAACCGCCTCCGCCAACCCAGCGCAGACCCAACTGACTGCCATCGCCCAGAGAAAGCGAAGCAAGGAGAAGAGAACCAAGGAGAGGCGAACCAAGGTGTACTGCCCCCTGGCTTGCCGCGCGCGGGGCTGTTGACCAACCGGCATTCGAGCGCTGGGCGAAAGACAAAGATCGGCGGGGAAACCCAAGAGCGTCATCCGTGAGGCACCGCGAGGTGTTGGAAAGCGTAATACGCAACGCGTCGAGATAGTAGTATACCCGGCCATCGCAGCAAACCATAGAAGAGGCAACTCCTGGAAGCAGCTAAAGATGGATTTCGTCCCTCCCAAGAAAGAAGCCGCATGCTGCGGCAGCCGAAGGAATCGGCATCGGCCGCCAGCAATCGCTGCCTGCCAGTAGCCATCCTCGGGCTTTTACCGGAGTCCGAGCCCGGGCCTCCGCTCACCGTCAGACGCCGCCAAGCTCCTTTTCCGGCAAATTGTCTGCGATATCCGCTTCAGCCTCAAAGATCGTAAAGTTCGGGATCGATATTCGGCGGCTCGATGAAGCGCCGTAATCTTCCCTGCATGCCACCTTCCCCCGCCAGGAACGGCTCCTCAGCATCTAGCAACGCCCCCATCTCTTCATCGATCTTATCTGGATCCTCGCCTGCCTCCATGCGGCGAATGGCTTCCGACATCGCGTCGCTCGGCTGCATCCCGGTAACCTGAAAGAGCTTCTGCATCATCCTCGCCATCTCGTGAGGATTCTCCCCTCCCCCTTCGCCGTCTTCGCCGAAGGAGGACGCCATTTCCGCCATCAAAGACTCCATCTTGGCCTCATCGACGTTGTCCAACGGATCCTTGGCAGCCGACGGCTCGCGCAAGCCTTTGGAAATAGCAAAACGCGAGACTTGTTTTTCCAGCGGTTGCCGACCGCATCGGGGACAAACCGGCTCGCGAGCCGAGTTCAAGCCTCGGGCCAAGAAGCTGAAAATCGTGTGGCAAGGCGGGCAGTAATATTCGTAGATAGGCATCGTGAGCAATACCGCGGTAATCTTGGGAATCGTGCAATCGGGAGCAGTGACCCAGGATAACTCCGGGGACAGCTGCTCCCTCGACCGAACAGTTATATAAATTCCTGGCCCGGCCTGCTACGCGAATCGACCGCGTCTCCGGTCGCTGATGCCGGACCAAGGCTCGCCACTGGCCCAACTCCTCCCAGAAAAGACGTAGAACCGTTCGCGCTTTCAAGCTGGCTGTCGGCAAACCATGCGTTCCAGAAGTAGGCAGTTCCTAAGGGTGCAGCGGAAGCCACGTCGGCCACGACTGGCGAGGCGATCGACGGCCGCTACCGGACGCCTAGCATGGCACCATGGTTACAAAAAGAGGTGAGGTGGAATTGAGCTGGTGGACCACCAGCCTTCGGCAACCATGCCATCAACGCTAGCGCCTGTTGCTGGCTAGGAACCACCGCGAAGAGGGTTGGTCCCCAACTCGACTGGGCTACCGCGAGATACCCATGCCTCTCGAGAAGCTGGATCCAGGTTTCTACTTGAGGATCACGAAACAATCCACCTTGAACCGATTGAAACAGTTTGCCTCCCAACCGGCCAAAGCGTGCCAGGGCTGCCGCATAGCGAGGGAAATCGGCCGACTTCACCGCCGGGACGACTTCATCATCGATCAGCTGCAGCATCAAGTCTCGACCCGGATTGGGTTGGGCACAGCTTTCGAAAAACCCTCTTTCCCGCTCGCCGCTGATCAGCAGGTCGGCCGCTGGCGTGATCAGCACCACCCGCCAATCGGCCGGCATCGGATACCGCTCAAGGCGACCCACTCGCAGCCCACCTGGCTGCTGGCCATAGTCGACCAACAGCCCCCCTTGGAGATGTCCGGCCAAACCGATATACGAACGCAGGCCACGCTCGGAGGACTCAGCCAATCGCGCCAGGGGCTTCCCTCGGCCCATGCCTGCCGCCGTATCCGCCTCTTGGCTCCAAAGGCTTTGGGCTTCGAGGACGCCTCTCCCCGGATGCAGTGCCCCGGTGGCGGCCGCCTGAAGCAGGCTGGCCAAACCGCAGGCCAATTGCGTCCCGCTACCTAAACCGGTGTGCGGCCGGATGTCCTGGCGAAGGAGGAGCATCAGCGATCGAGGCGGGCGCTGGGGCTGACGGGATACGATGGCCCGGGAGGCCTCGGCGGCAAACCCTCGCTGCAGGAACGCGGCCATCCGTTCACTCAGTTCGGGTGAAGCCGACGCTGGCCCGGCCAGGGTCGGGCGGAGCGACTCGGCCTCCCCGGCAGGCAAGGCTGCGACTACCGCCGGGAGCGAAAGCGGCCCGTCGACTTCTTCAGCGGGTGGTGCCCCCAGAAACAAGCTGATCTCGATGGCCGGCGATTCGATCATCATCCCCAAGCCGCCGTACAGGTGGGGTTGGCCAGGCGCGATCTCCAGCAGGCCGCAATGCAATCGGGCCGGACACCGGATCCACCATTCCTCTATCGATGGTGCCATCCCCTTCATGGCTCCTCACGCACTGTCTGACCGCTGGCGGGCGGCGATGACTCCACGGGCCCCGCGCCGTCGATCCCCATGAAACCGCGGAGCATCTCCAAGGCTTGATGCTCGGCGCGACCACCTGTTTTCTCGACCAGCACAGCGAGCCGCTCCCATTCCGCTTGCAGCACGGCCGGAGCAAGCAGCGACAAACGACTGGCGAGTACCGCTAACTCGACAAGGGCATGCTTGGCTCGATTCCAACCGAAGAAGGGCCGGACCTCGCCGCTATCGACCACTCGACATTCCGCCAGCGCGCGGGCTTCCTGCAATTCCCAGGAAACGACTTCCAGGGCAAACCATCGACAGCAAGCCGCCAAGCGATAGCCGCGGTTGTCGACAAAAGTTGCCGGCTCTTGATTGGCTAGCCCGAGGACCGCCTTGACCAACAACAAGCTATCGTCGGTCACATGCACCACGCAGCGCTGGGTGCGGCGCAGATTAGCGAAGGTCGTCGAGGTCTGGAAAGGTTTCAGCCACCACACATTCGATTCCAGATTTACCTCCGGCCCCATCGGCGCTACGTGCAGCCCACCATCCACCGCTTCGGTGGTGACAATCGATTCAAGAACCAGGTTGTCGGGACTTCGTAACATACCCAAGACTCACGCCGTGTCCCGGTTCAAGCTGGCGACTTGCCGATCATCCGGAAGCGGCAGGGCTGCAGGAGGGTTCAGCCCGCTAAGCCGCAGAAAGTTGGCAAGGATTGCGAAACCATGCTCCGTCAGGATCGATTCCGGGTGAAACTGAACGCCCATCAATGGCCACTGCCGATGCTCGAAGGCCATCACCAACCCATCAGCGGTCCAAGCGGTCGGTTGAAGACAACTCGGAAGCGAAGCGGCTTCGACGACCAGCGAGTGATAACGGCCGGCGAGGAAGGGCGAGGGAAGCCCCGACAGCAACCGCCCTCCCTGGTGAAAGATCGGGGTGCTTTGCCCATGAACCGGACGCGGCGCGCGGACGATGCGCCCCCCCAAAGCCTGTCCGATGGTCTGATGCCCCAGACAAACCCCAAGGATAGGAATTCGCCCCCCCAACCGACGGACCACCTCGAGCGAACAACCGGCCTCGTCGGGGGTCTTGGGGCCGGGCGAAAGAACCATGGCGCGAACCGAAAGCCCCTCGATCGCATCGACGGTAATCGCATCTGAACGCACGACTAGAGTCGTCTGGCCAAGCTGTTTCAGATAACGATCCAGGTTGTAGACGAAGCTGTCGTAGTTATCGAGCAGCAGGATCATAGATCGTGATCAGGATCGTACTAGAGTGTCGCAAAGTACCGGTCGATCGTGTTTACTAACGATGTGGAAGGGGAGTCTACACCCTGTCCGCTGTTGGCGGTAGAACCCGTTCCCCCGGAATCGGCAACGACTCCGAGTTCAAGGCTCCGAGGTTGCGAGTGGGAAACGGCCAACCGGGAACGCGTTGCATCGGCGAAGGCGGAATCCAGAAGCTCGCTCGATGAACTCGTTATTAGCTTCGAGGACTCTCCTTCGGTCGTCACCTTTTGACCGGCCACCTCCGGACTTCCCAAGAACCAGGGGTCCGTGGTCGAAAAGTCCGCAGCCAGCATCAGGCTACTGGGGGCGGTGAAATAACGCAGGATATTGCTGGCTTGGTTCTGCCGCACGAGCGACGTATCCGTTGCGTTGACTCGACCATCCTTGTTGAGGTCGTAGATATTCGTAACGGCCGCTGAATTGAGGCCGGTAGATTGGTTTTGCCGCACGGCCGAGGTATCGGTAGCGTTGGTTCGCACGGTGACCGGCGGTCCGGCAAGGTTACCGGTATCAAAATCGCCGACCGCGTTACCGAAGTAGAAGACGTCATTAGCCACCAAGCCGGTATTGGCGTTGGCCAGGATAGTGACTCGCAACCAGGTGTTGCGAACCGCCCCATCGGCAAATTCCAGCTTGATCCGGACGGAACCACCACTGCCACCTCCGGGAATCAGGCTGACAACCGGGCTGGCAGTCAAGGGCACGAAGCCCGAAACGCTGATCCCATTCCAGACAGCGAATTCAAAGTCGCTCGCCGTCGGGGCTCCGGGCAGGTCAGCCATATCCACGACCAGCCCATTCAAACCGCGAAAGTAGTTGGTGTAGTTGGCAAAGGTCGATGTTTGGCCAGGCAGCAAGGCGTTCTTTCCGCTATCGATGGCATGGATCGGATTGCCCGTCCCATCGCCGAAGATAGAACTGGTCGAGCGGTTGTAGAAGAGTCGACGATCGACGACACTTGAGGAAGCGGCGGCGGCGCTGATCGTAAAGCTGGTCGTCGATGAACTGCCGAAAAGATCGGTAGCGGTGATTACCACCGTTTGTTGATGGATGACGCTCCCCGGCAGGTAACTCCAACTCCACGTCCCCTGACTGTTCTGGACCACACTGCCGAGACTTGCCGAGAGGCTGACGGTATCGCTCTCGGGATCACTCCAGGTCCCGGTGTTGCTGAGGAGTACCCCCACCGTCCCCTCGAGGGTCGCGCGCTCAGCAGCTACCGCGGGTGCAGCGTTGTTGGCCAACCTCATGAGTTCCACCCCATAGCTTGGCCCGGCGTTAGCAACGTAGTAGAGCTGACCAGAAGCGTTGATCAGTCGTATCGGCTCGGACGATTCAGCTCCGGGAAGGATTTCACCGCCAGCAAACGGCCCTTCGACTTTGCTGGCGACCCCTACCGGCGGTGATGACCACAATTCGCGGCCGCTCGCACTTTGGAAAGCGCTGAAATACAGGGTGCCTCCGACGTTGGTGAGCTCCAACGGATAGGAGGATGCCTCGCCCGCATTCAAGCCCCCCATGGCGACGGCATCCTCAACCATTTCTGCCAGGCCGCTGCTACCCGCGACCCGCCACAGTTCGACACCACTGGTCCCATCATTCGCGACGAAATAGACGGTTCCGCCCAATTCGGTAAGATGGCTCGGCCCCGAACTCTCCGCCCCCGGACGGATCCCTCCACCTGGCAAGCTATCCTCGACCATCTCCGCGATGCCTGACGGTCCAATCCGCCATAATTCATAGCCATTGAGGGTATTGTTCGCATTGAAATAAAGAGTGCCCGCAATGTTGGTGAGCTCGCGCGGGTTGGAACGTCCGCTTCCGGGATTGATCCCGCCACCGGCCACCGCATCCTCGATCATTTCCGCGAACCCCGCCGTATTCACCTGCCATAACTCCAGCCCGTTGCTCCCGTCATCGGCCTGAAAATACAGCTTGCCACTTACATTGGTCAGCTCGGAGGGATAAGAGCCGAAAGTAGGGTGGATGCCGTTGCCACCGACTGCATCCTCGATCAGATAAGCGACACCAGTCGGATCTACCGACCATAATTCGCGTCCATTGGTACCGTCGTTGGCCTGAAAATACAGCTGGCCGCTTACCTCGATCAAATCCTGCGGTGACGAACTATCGCTGCCGGGGTAAAGTCCGCCACCTGGGGCCGCATCTTCGACCAGGATGGCATTGCCGAGCGGACCGACCTTCCATAATTCCTGGCCGACGGTTGGCTGGCGGGCGACAAAATACAGGATCCCACCGACATTCGTCAGCGAGCTTGGATCCGAACTCCCCGGCCCCGGATTGATCTCGACCAGTTCGACACTTCCGCTACTGTCAACTCGCCACAATTCATTGCCGCTAGCTGGATCTTCCGCGATGAAATAAAGAATACCAGCCACCTCGGTCAAGCCGGCCGAGTTGATCCCCAACGAACCGGAAGGAATCCCTCCCGAGGTAAGTTTTTCTGTAATCAATTCCGCTTGACCGGCCGAATTGATCCGCCAGATACCCATCCCCGTTTCGGTGTCTGCGGTAAAATAGACCGTCCCGCCGACAGCCAACAGGTCTCGCGGGTTGGAACTGGATGCTCCCGCCCGCAGGCCACCACCTGGAAGGCTATCCTCGACCAATTCGGCCGGCCCATTCCCTGACATCCGCCAAAGCTCGCGTCCGTTGCGTCCATCGAAGGCGGAAAAATAGAGGGTACCGTTGACGAATGCCAACGGTTGCGGGGAAGCGTCCGCCGAGTTGCCGTTCAAACCAACCGGGTCAACAGTCGCGCTGACGAGCGACGCGATTCCGGAACTGCCGACCTGCCACAGTTCGACCCCATGCATCCCATCATCGGCCGAAAAAAACAAACGACCATCCACCGCGGAGAGGTTCATTGGGTAAGCGTCGGCGGCCCCAGGATTGATCCCGCCATCCACGACCACGTCCTCGACTAGCCTGGCCGTCCCCACCCCATCGATCCACCATAGTTCTCGCCCGAAAGCAGCGTTGGTTGCCGAAAAATAAAGGCTATCGCCACGGCGGGTCAGCAAGTTTGGAAAGGAACTGGCGGCCAGGGGCGCAAGCCCACCGTCCGGAAGACTATCCTCGACCATCTCAGCCAGCCCACTGGCGGCCACCCGCCATAATTCCACCCCCTGGCTCCCATCGTCGGCGGAAAAATAGAGGCTGCCGCCGACACTCGTCAAGGACTCGGGATTCGACCCCGCCGGGCCGTCGTGAATACCGACACCACCAGCCCGGGACACGATCTCGGCTACCCCGCTGCTATTCACCCGCCAAAGTTCGGCTCCATCGTTGACGGTAGTGGCACTGAAGTAAAGGGTGCCTTGATGATCCGTCAAAAGGTTCGGATACGAACTGAAGTTCCCGGGATTCAAACCACCACCGCTCAGTGCGTCCTCGACCAACTCGGCCAACCCAGCCCCGTTGATCTTCCAAAGTTCATAGCCCACCAAAGCGTTGGCGGCGCGAAAGTAGAGAGTCCCACCGCTAGCCGTGAGCCCCTCGGGGTACGATCCGGCGAAGGAAGGAGCGATCCCGTCATCTCCCCCCGTCGTGTCGTCGACCAAAACGGCATCCCCCGAACCGCTCACCCGCCACAGTTCCACCCCTGTCTCAGGTTGGAAGGCGGAAAAATAAAGTGTCCCTTCGAAGTTGGTCAGCCACGCCGGGTACGATTCATAACTCCCGGAGGCGATCCCCCCGCCCGGCACAGAATCCTCAACCAACGCGGCGATCCCGCCCGCCCCCACCCGCCATAACTCGGTTCCGAACGTCCCATCGTTGGCATGAAAGAATAGCTGGCCATTGACTTCGGTCAAAGACCGCGGTTGCGATCCCAGGACCCCGGGACGAATGCCACCCCCGGCGATGGCATCCTCAACCACCTCGGCTTTGCCCAGACCGTTGATCCGCCATAATTCGCGTCCCACCACCGTGTTGGTAGCGGCAAAGTATATCGTCCCTCCCACCGTGGTAAAATCGCTGGGGTAAGCGCTATAGCTTCCTTCGGAGATCCCTCCTACGACCCCGTCGACCCCCACCAACTCGGCTTGTCCGCTTCCGTTGATTCGCCATAGCTCTGAACCATTCAGCGGATCGCTGGCCTGGAAATAAAGAGTTCCCCCGACGTTGGTCAATTTGGTCGGGTAGGAGCCAACACCGCCAGCCGCGATCCCACCGCCGGGGATGGCATCTTCCACCATCTGGGCTTGGGTAGCTCCCGGAAGTATCCTCCACAACTCCCATCCATGAAGGCCATCCTCGGCGCTGAAGTAGCTGACACCACCCACCTCGACCACCTCGGACGGCCAAGACCCTCGGTCGCCATTATTCACTCCGCCCCAGGCTACCTGGTCTTCGACGACCCGGCCGACGACAGCCATCAAATAACGCTGTTCCAAGGGTTCAACCCGCAAGCCTCGACGAACTGCGGTTCGTCGACGAGCAGCACGGCTAGACATTCGGGAAGCAGCAGGAGGGAGATGACGTTCTTGAGCCCGCATCAGGAGACGCTTCCTAGAAGAGAATGGAGTCGCGAGAACACTTGATCCTGGCAACCAGCGATCAAGCTAGGGAAAAGTCGGGGCCTCTCATTCCGTTCCGAAGAAGCCTCTCTCCTTTACTATAATGAAGCCGACGCCAAAAGGAAAATTCCCCTCGGCCGTTCACCGATCGCGTCCCCGGCTCGTGTATCGCCGCGACCGGTGAGTCTTGGGTTGCCCCCCTTTACCATCCCGAGCGGCTGAAGCCTGAACTCCCGCCGCTTGACGAGCCCTTCCCGGAACCGCCGCCGAAACCACCACCCAAGCCACCACCCAAGCCGCCACCCAAGCCGCCACCCAAGCCGCCACCAAAACCACCACCGAAGCCACCTCCCAAACCACCGCCGAAGCTATCTTGATAGCGGCGGCGTCGCGCGGCTTCGGCTGCCCGATAGGCGCGTTCGGCTGCGAGTTGCTCTTGCAAGCGACGTCGGGCGATCTCGCGTTCGGCGTGTTGGATGGCTTGCTGCGCGGCGGTCGCCGCCGCTCGACTAAATTCAAGCACTTGCCGATAGTCCCCGGCTTGCAAGCCCGTCCGTGCCCTTTCCAATTCCTGGACCCCGGTCGAGCCCATCACACGCATCCCCCAGGAACCGGACCATTGCTCGGCCTGATAGACTTTCTGGGCGGCATCTTCAAAGGCCTGCAAGGCTTGACCGGCCATCGCCAGTTCGGCCTGCAATTCGTCGCTAGCCTGCGAAAGTTCGGTGTGGAGTCGCGACGCCTGATCGTCCACGGTTTGCCAATCGCCGTGAGCTTGCTGCAAGGCTTGCCGCACCTCGACCGTCTGCTGGGCATAGCGGACAATCCGCGCTTGCAGCTCCTCCGTTTTACGACTGTCGGCGATACCGTCCTCCTCCGAGCGCCGTACGCGCTGGGCGGCGACTTCCAGTTGCTTCTCCGCTCCGGCCACCGCCCGCGTGGCCTCGGCATGACCTTGCCGATCGGCTTGGATCCTGGCTTGAAGTTCCTCGATTTTTCCCCGGAGCGTTTCCAGCAGCTTACGGGTCTCCAAGGGATGGATACCCGTGACGCGGCGTTCCAATTCCTGGCGATTCCACTGCAGGTGGGCGGCCGTCTGCCGAATCATTTCCAGCGTGCTATGCATGACCAAGGGATCCTCGGTCGCCTGCATCAGTTGGCCCACCGCCTGCTCGCACTCAGCCTGTAACCCGTGGTTGTCGCCAGCGACCTTATCGAGCAGTTTCAGATGATCGGCAACCGCCGTCAGCTGCTCCTCGCCGCCGGCCAAATGGAGCTTCACCGCTTGCAGCCGTTCCCGCGCCCGCAACACCTGGCCACGGCGATGCTCGGCCTGCGCTAACTCCAGATTGCGCTGGGTGGAATGCCGCAGCTTGTCGACCGCCTCGAGCAGGCTGTCGGCCATCCGCGCCCCGGGAAGGATTTCGGTGACGGGCGAAGGGCCACCTGCAGCGCTGTCGACAATGTCGCTGTTCAGTCTGCTCCCTGCTTCTTCGACCAACAGCGCCGCCGGGTCGAAACGCTGACTCGCTGCCTCGGTCTCTCTCCGCAGCTGGACCGCCCGCTGCTGCAGATGTTCCAAAGCCGTCAGTTGGCTCTCGTAGTCGGCTTGAAAATCTTCGACGGCTTGTTGCGACTGCTCGACAATCCATTCGACCTGCTCCAATTCGGTTTGCGTCGTTTGCAAAGCCGCGGCCGCGGCATCCACCCGGCCCTGAGTCAGCATGGCCCGAGCCGCTTCCAGGTTGCTTTTGGCTTGCTTCCAATAATGGTCCGGATCCCGATCCAATTCGTGAAGGACTGCCGCATGCTCCAGCTGCAAACGCTCCGCCACCCTCGCTCGCCCTTGCTCAATCGCCCCCTCGAGCGATTGAAGTTTCGGCAGGTACTTTTCCTGGATAGCCGACGCCAACGCGAACCCATCCTCTACCCTTTGCCGCAACTGCCGCAGTTCCTGCCGAACCTGCTCGATGCGCGGTTCGATCGAAGTCCCGGTAGCTTCGGCAACACTGTCGTCGGCCAGTTGGCTGATCGCCTTCAAGGTCGCATCGATCCATGGCGCAGCATAGGACATCCCCTTCAGCCGCGACTGGAGATCCTGCAAGCGAGGAAAGAGCTCCTGCCGAGCTACCTCGACTTCATCGACGAGTCGATCGAAATCCCGCAGCTTCCGCTCGGCGGTCGGCAGCGATTCCTGGACCGCCTGCACCGCATCAAAACCAGCCAGCTCATCGGCCTTGGCTAAGTCAGATTGGATGGAAGGGAGAAGCACTTCGACCGCATTATCGAGCGGAAAAAAGCCATCCTGCTGCGATTGGTTGTTCAAAGCTTTCTCGCGGGTTGTCAGCACCTCTAACTCTTGCTGCAAGGCCGTCAATTTGTCATGGACGGTCGTCAGGCTTGTTTCAATGGTCGTCAACGCCTGCAACGCCTGCACCCCACGATCCTTGAAAGCCTGGTAGACTTCTTCGAAAGTGAGCGAAATTTCCTCAGGGATTTGGCTTTCGTCCAACGGCTTTGCCAAGCCCTGTTGCTCCGCCAAGGAATCGCGCAAAACCCAAGGCAACCCTTCGCGCTTGCTGAATCTCAGCGGTTTGCCACTCAACAGCTCGACCGCCTTCTCGTAATTGCGGCTACTGAAAAGGTTGCTCAGCTGTCCCCAAAGGGAGGTGGGGTAAATCAGAGCCTTGGCCTCACCCACGACCCGGTTCACCTCCTTCGACATGATGAACAAATCATCGACGTACTTCAGCGCTTGCTCGCTGACCATGCGGGTGATCCCCGTATAACCGCGTTCCTCTACCTTTTTAAGCGAACCGAGAATCTCGGCATTCCGCGTAAAGAGGGTATCGATCTGATCGGTTTCGAGACGCACCGACTGCTCGCGTTCGTTGAAAGCCGCCAGGGCTTTTTCGGCCCACGGACTTCGGCGGCGATGCAGCCACCATAGCCAGGCTGAGCCGAGGGCGACAAGCCCGAGGATGGAAGCCAAGAGCAAGGCCCACTTCGCTTGCTCTGTCCGCTTCTTGAACAGGATTTCTGAGCGAATCTTGGCTTCTAAACTATCGTCGATAGAGCGGACCGTGTCTTTGACCGCATCCACGATCCGCCCTCCATTTCGCATGGCGCGAATGGCGGGCTGGTCCAAATCGCCGATCCACCGCGACTTGCCGAGCTTGCGTTTGTCCTGGGCATCGGAAGAATAGTAGCTGAATTTACGTTCGCGCAAAAAAAGGACGAAGACGGCGGCATCCCTCTCCTGCGTCACCGGATGAAGCAAGCCTGCAAAGCCGGTCTGGTTGTTCAAGCCGTACCCCAGAGCATGCTCGACGGCATCCATCCCTTGAAAATTCTGACCATCTGCCGCGCGGTAGGTCTGCCCATCGGCATCCTCCATCAAAACTACGGTCCAGTGTAAGCCATGGATACGCAACCATTGAGCGAGATCCTGCAACTGCTGGGGACGGACCCCCAGATCCCCATGGACGAAAAGCTGGCGATCTGCCGACCATTGAGCAACGACCTCTTCGATCTGCGAAAAGACGATCGGCACAGCCGGGTCGCGTTCCAACTGCCCATGAACCCTGGTCGCCCAACCTACCCACCAACCGATCACGATTAGCCAGGCCGGATACAAAAAATTCCTGCTACTCAAAAAACTCTCCCTCCAAGGACGAAGACACATGATGATGGGATGCTCGGGCTTACGAAGCGGGCCCGTCGAGAGCCGACGCCTCGGTGTTGCTTGGCGACGCATCGGCTATCGAACCAAGGCGCTTGGCCTCAGCCGACCTCCGTTCGAATCCTGCCGGCAAGCACCGATGGATCCATGGGCTTCCAAGCGACATTCCATTGTAACTGGTCAGCGAAAGACCAGGAGAGCCCAACGGTAGATTTGCCAGAGGCTTAACGCCAGTACGATTACCCATAAAAGATAATTGAGCCTTGGAATCGTCGGCCGTTCCGCTGTCCCCGGGAGGGCTACGAACTCGGGCAAGTCCTCGATGAGCTCGGCCAGGCCTTGGGACAAGTACGGCTGCTCCCCCACCCGCCCTCCCTCCAACCAAGCAGCTTGGACTTGATGCGCTTCGGCCAACGCTCGACCACGCTCCGGCCCCAACAGGAAAAGGACGGTCGCCCAGCCGTCGGCCAGCAAGGCTCGATCGGCGACCACACACGTCGACGCCAGCGTCTGCGGACTCACCGGCTGGCCACTCCTGGGATCGAAGAGATGGGAGACGCGTCGCCCTCCAGCCCAGTGCCCTTGGCGATAATTGCCTGACACGCTCAAGCCCTGGTCTTGCAAGGGAAGTCGCAGGGCGAGCTGGCTGGGGTTTTGAGGATGCTCGACCCCGATCATCCACGGTCTGCCTGTCGGCGAAATCCCCCTGGCAAAGAACTCACCGCCTAGTTGAAACAGATAACGCTCAATCCCCTGCTCCTCGAGCAAGGCGGCAATCCGATCGATGGCCCAGCCTTCCACCAAGGCATTCAGATCCAGGCGAACACCGGGTAGCGATTTGCGAAGCGCTGGCGGAGTTGCTCGCCGTTCGACCTTCTCCAACCCCACCAACCGCAACGCCTCCTCCAAAGCCGCTGGTGACGGGGGTGTCCATGTCGCCTGCCACGTTTGACGTTGCCACAAGTCGATTACCGGGGCCAGGGTAGGCTCCAACCAACCATCGCTTAGCTGCCAAAACCTCTTGGCCTGATCGTAGACCATAGCCAAATCCTCGGAGACCGCGATCCAAGCCGTCGAGGCTTGCTGATTCCAACGCTGCAGTTCGGAGTCATCGCGATAGAGCGAGAAGATAGACTCGACCCGTTCCAGCTCTCGGGCGACCAAGTG
>JBILTQ010000352.1:0-5898 GCA_044371435.1 Pirellulaceae bacterium
CGGCTTTCGTCCAGCGTGTTCGTAAAGGTCGGAAGAACCGCTCAGTCGCGTCGCCATCGCACCAACCATCCCGGCATCGCCGCGCCAATAGCGACGAACATCATCCCGATAGCGGCCATTCCACTCCGCCCACCGCAGGTCACCAAACGAACCAACCTGGTAGGCTCCCGCCGCATCCCAAGCCTCAGCTATGATCTTGGTGTCGGCCAACATCGGGTCCTCGGCGATCAAATCCACCAACGGCGGATTGGGGACCAGATTGCCGTGTCGATCGCGAGAAAGAATACTGGCCAGGTCGAAGCGGAAACCGTCGATGTGGTAGTTGTGAACCCAGTGTCGAAGGCAGTGGAAAATCAATTCGCGACAGATAGGATGGTTACCGTTGAAGGTGTTACCGCAACCGCTGTAGTTTCCGTAGTAAGCCCCGCCGCCTGTCAACATGTAGTAGACGCGGTTCTCCAGACCTTTGAAGGAGAGGACCGGCCCATGCTCATTCCCCTCACAGGTATGGTTGAAGACGACGTCCAGGATGACTTCGATGCCGGCCTGGTGCAAGGCCTTGACCATCGTTTTGAACTCGCGAACCTGGGCCCCCGGTTCGTTCGAGAAGGCATAGCCGCGATGCGGCGCAAAGAACGCCAGCGGATCATACCCCCAATAGTTCGGCCGCTCCTTGACGTTCCCGTAAATGTCGCGGATCGGGAACTCATGGACCGGCATCAATTCGATGGCGGTAATCCCAAGACTCTTGAGGTACGGGATCTTCTCGATAATTCCCAAATAGGTTCCCGGATGCTGGACTTTGGCTGTCTTGCTTTGGGTAAAACCGCGAACGTGGGTCTCATAGATGATCGATTCCGATAAGGGCCGGCGGATATGACGATCCCCCTCCCAATCGTAATGATCGTCGACGACTACGCACTTGGGCGGACGAATCAAGCCGTCGGTCGACTCTTGAAAACAACCGGCTAAGGCCTTCGCGTACGGATCGACCAGCCGAGCACTCCCGTCAAACCACTGCCCCGCCTCCGGATCAAACGGACCGTTGGCTTGAAAATGATACAACTGCCCGGCCTTCAAACCGGGAATCAAAACGCTCCAGACATCACCCCAACGATCGCAGTTCCGATCCAGCTCGATCACTTGGGTCGGCTCACGATCATCTACCTGATCGTACAGCAATACCCGCATGCCCGTCGCCGAACGACTGAAAACGGTAAACTGTACCCCGTGATCGCTCACATTGGCGCCATAGGGTAAAGCATAGGTCAATTGAAGCTCGGGTAACGCTTGCCGCATGAGCATAAAGTGTACGCGTCCTTTCCAAGGGCGGTAGAAGTCGTCTTCACGAGAGGCAGCCAACCATACCACCCGCCCTCGCCGAAACTGGAATCAGAACTTCGAAAAAACCAAAAACCTCCAGGCCTCAGGTCCGCTTGGGACGTTCACCCAAAGCTTGCCCGTCACTCCTAGCCTGAGGGAAATTCCACCCTCCAAAGACTGGTGAAAGTGGGTGGCTTAGGACCTCTGGAACGGCGACGCCCGCCGTGAGACGCCCGCCGAGGACCCTGGTCAAGCCGCGTCAATCCTGGGGTTTCCCGGTTATTTCCGCCCGTGGCCAGACCATCCCGGCCGCCCCCGCCGGCCGCCTTTCCCTCCCCTCGCCGGAACGCTGCCCCATCGAACCCAGATACGCCCCCCACTCCCTCCGCGCTCGCCCTCGTCGCCCCCACCGCCTGCCTCCCAGCCTTGATTCTGACCGCTGCAGAAATTTCCCAATATTTTTACGACCTCCTCCGCGCGGGACCTGACGTGTCCCACCTCTTCTCGATACTTCAGTTGTCCTAGCCAAGCAAGCTGGATGGGAAGTAGCGACCGACAGCAATCCCTTGCAGAACTTCAGCGTCCCGCATCGATCATGGAGGTTACAATCATGGCCAAATATTATTTACAAAGCGGTTCCGCCAAGCTGGTTTTGGATTGCGAAGACAGCGATCGCGCTTCGCTCTGGTTCGTCCACCGAGCCCTGGAAGGGATCGGCTCGGCCTACGATGACGAAACCTTGGCGGAAGATCGCAAGCTCGATTCCGCCCTGGTCGAAAGTCTCATCGATCTCGGCCCAACGATCCGAATCAGCGAGCGAGGCTTCGACCGCGATGACGCCGAGCAACGCGAAACGCTCGATGTTGTTCTCTACTGGCATCAACTGATGCTGGCCCTGTCGCGGCTCAATTGATCCACACCTGCTCGGCCAGCGGGAAGCCATGAAACCGACAGGCGCCGACGGCTGCGTAGGCCCCCATCGGCTGCACCAGCAATCGCTCACCAACCTCCATTTCCGGCAGGCGATAGTCGACGGCTAGGATATCGCCGCCGTCGCAAGTTGGACCGGCGATCTGGCACAAAACTTCATCGCGTCCCCGAGGTACGAGCGACTCGAAGAAAAAAGATTGAGGGGTAAAGTACCGCCCCGAAAAAGAGCCGTACCGCCCGTCGTCGATGGTATACCATAGCCGACCGCTACGACGACGCTTGCCGATAACGGTCGCGACCAGCACAACCGCAGGTGCGACCATCGCTCGCCCTGGCTCCGCCAATACGCAAGGGGCGATATCACCGAAGCATTGGTCTAACCAGCCTTGAAGGCTGCGTCCATAATCGAGCAACGCAGGCACTGGTTGGTCCCGATAGCTAATTGGGAATCCACCTCCGATATCGAGAAATCTTAATTTCCCCCCCGCGGCTACCAGCGCCTGCCACACGCGGCGAGCCTGCCACAAAGCCAGTTCAAAATCCTGTGGATCCACCGCCTGGGAACCAACATGAAAAGATAACCCATCGACCTCCAAGTGATGGCGTTGGGCTTCAGCCAACAATTGCGAACATTCCTCCGGATCAGCGCCAAATCGCTGCGAAAGATCGACCCTCCCTGAACGGTTAGCCACCGCCATCCGCAACCATAGCCTGGCCGCCGGAGCTTCTCGCGCTAATTTTTCCAATTCGGAATAGCTGTCGAAGGCAAATCGTCTTACCCCTGCCTGATAGCAACGCCGGATGTCTTCCGGCTTCTTGCAGGGATGGCCGTGCACCCACCTAGGAACCCAGAGGCCCCTCGACTCGGCCATCCCTTCGTTCGCCGCCACCATCGGCAGGCCGACCCGATCCCACGCCTCCCTGACCGCCTCCCCTTCCTCGGCCGAAGCAATATCGAAGCCTACTCCATGCCTGGCCAGCAACTGCAGAAGCTCGGGCGAGGAATTAGCCTTCACGGCGTATAGCCAGTGGACCTGCGGCAAACTGCGGCGAAAGGCTTCCAACTGCCGCTCGACTCGCGAATGAAAGCCGATCAGCAACGGGGTACCGTGCCGCTCGCTCAATTCGGCCAGGACCGATCGCTCGTCGTCGGTGAAAGAAATGTCTTGAATAGCTCTTCTCGTTTCAAAAAAACAACTATAATCCGGTCTACGTAATCGCACCCAATGCCGATCGCTCTTTGAAAATTACGCCCCTGACCGATTGTAATCCATGACGACTCGCCGACGTGTTCGTGAAGTAGTCCTGCAACTGCTCTTCGAAGAAGATATCAACCCGACGCGGCCGATCGACGTGGCCTCCGAGTTCCTCTCCCGAC
Organism: Pirellulaceae bacterium; assembly: GCA_044371435.1. GTDB lineage: Bacteria > Planctomycetota > Planctomycetia > Pirellulales > Pirellulaceae > JAIYDQ01. The sequence goes on from JBILTQ010000352.1 coordinate 3,632, forward strand.
GATTGCGGCGCAACAAACCGCTGATCGCCTTCGGAGAACAGCTCCTGACCGGGATTCGTAACCATCGAAAGAGTATCGATCAAGCTATCGGCCAGCATGCGGCCAACTGGTCGATCAAGCGAATGACGGTGGTCGACCGCAACATCTTACGGCTGGCTGCCTATGAGTTACTCTTGGGAAAGACTCCAGCCCCGGTGGCGATCAACGAAGCCATCGAGTTGGCTAAACGTTACGGCCAGGCCAATTCCAGCCAATTCGTGAACGGTCTACTCGATCGACTGCATCGCGAGGCTAAGCCAGCCGAAGTCAGCCCCGCACACGAGTGACGACGCTGGAGGAATGACAAAGCTTTCAGGTTCGTTCGTTTACCCACCAGGAAAGTAAACCAGCCCAGGCCTGCCTAAACTCCTCATGGGCTTGACCGCCAGTATCATCGACCGAAGATAGCCGAAGATCCTGGTCCAAGAAAACACAATACTGCCCACCCAGCTTGGCGGCAACCTTTCCAGCCTTGGCTGACCTCCGCTCAACTGTCAGGGTTGCCGACCTGCCTGATCAATTCGCTCAAGCGAGCATAGACCTTGAGTGCATGCTGCCAGGTCGCTTGATCCAGCCTTACCTGCAGCGACTTCTCGGGAATCTGAACTGCATTCACAATCGCCCCCAGTTCATCGTGAAAAGATTCCAACAGTTCCGAAAGCTGAGCCGCCTGGCTGGGGCTTAGTCGATCTGGCAACCCCGGGGAAGGCCTGGCCTTCGCCCGGCTTTCGGCAACTTCCATCAGATCTGCCACCACGAACTCGCCCGCTTTGGAATCCTGCAACAATTCCTCGCTGGCTGTCAAACTTTCGCCGGTAGTCACAGCGATATCCTCCCGAGCCCCATAAAGGAGGATGCTGCGACCGACCGAGATGACATCGCCGAAACGCAGGATCCGCAACTGGCAATCCAAGCCGTTGACTTTGGTACCGTTGGTACTTTCAAGATCCGTTAGAATGATATGTTGATTGTCTTCCTGGATCTTGGCATGAAAACGACTAATCCGCTCGTCGTTGAGTTGGATCGTGTTCCCTTCCTCGCGACCGATGGTAATCGGCAATCTCAAATCCAAATAAGCTTTCCCACGATCCGCACCTTGTAAGATCCGAAAATTGACCAGGGTCATGAAACCATCACCAAAAAGAATGACGAATCGGCAGCGAGGTGGAAAGGCAGGCTCTTTCAGCGGATTCCTAGGTTAGCCGCGAAGAAATCCCAAGGGTAGTGGAGTATTGTCTTCCGAGTCCTCCTCGCCGGCAAGGACGCTCCGCATGCCGTTGCCCGCCTCCGTTCCTACCAACCCGCCCGCCAGGTAGCGTCAGCGCGAACCGGCACGTCGGAAACATGACCTAAGACTGTTCCGCGGCCACCACCCCCGCACTTCGCACCGCTCCCTCAGTTTGTGACTCTTGGCAGCAAAATCGCCGCGCCCGTTGCAACGCCCCGCAGTCGCTCTGCCGCCGCTACTGATGAACGCCTGCCAGGAACGTACCAGCCGTGGGCCATCGGGAGCGAGTCGGCAGGTCGCTCTTTTGTCGGGGCCCCGCCCGACAATCGCCCATCCCCACCGCTCACCGTCGAGGGCATCGGCCGCGTCGCCGGTTGTCAAATAACGGTGGCTCTGTTAAAACGATAGGACTGGTGGGAGCGGTCGTGGAGTCTTTTCGATCGCTGATTTTGCCTGGGTGAGTGTTGGATGCACGGCTTTCCACTTTTCCAGGCCTGATTCATCCTCCAGCCGCAGGTGGTTTCCAAGCCGCCCACACGCACCCGTGGCGCAATTGGATAGCGCATCGGTCTTCGGAACCGAGGGTTATAGGTTCGAATCCTATCGGGTGTACTTGGGTTTTTTGATTTTTTCGATGTCCCAGGACGTTGTGTCAGAGATTGAGCGGGAATAATCCCCTCAGTCATAGCGAGTCATCCGGTCTGCTCCGGTTGCACCCCATTTCCTTACCGGAGACTCGCTGTCATGCACTACCACGTTCCCAAACCCTTCTTCCGTAAGTCTCGCAAGACTTGGTACGTCCAAATTTCTGGCCGCCAAGTCAGTCTCGGCCCTGACCGAACCCAAGCTTTTCAACGCTACCATGAACTCATGGCATGCCCTCCCGAGAAACGCCTAGAAAGCGTCGATCGGGGAGACGGTCTCAAGCTCTGCCAAGTTTTCGATAGCTTCCTCGACTGGCTCGAAAAAAATCGATCCAAAGGAACCTACGGCTGGTACC
>JBILTQ010000244.1:0-8272 GCA_044371435.1 Pirellulaceae bacterium
CACGCAGCGGAGCATTGCCGCCATTGCCCGCGCCGCCGTTATCCGACATGAAAATCACCAGCGTCTGCTGTTCTTCCCCGCGTTGTCGGATCCGGTCCATCAATTCACCGATGGCCGCATCCATACAGTTTACCGCCCCGAGGTAGTTGGCCAGACCTGCCGACTCCCCACGCTCGCGATAAGGTCGCGCAAATTCATCGGGGACTTGAACTCCCGGTTTGGCTTTGCCTTTACCTTTACCATCACCTCTAACCGCTTCCGGTTCGGTCCCCTCCGCGGCAAAGGACGAGGCGGCGTGAGGGGCATTGAAGCACAGGTAAAGGAACCAAGGTTGATCGACGGGCCGGGCATCGATGAATTGCAAGGCCTTCTCTTTAAAGAGCGTCGTCGCGTACTGCCCACGATCGGAAATCGTCCGTTCGTTCCCATCGAACATCGAGGGCACTCCGTAGCGTTCATGGGTGTAATAATCGATCCCATTGTTTCCATGACCATAGAAGGAATCGAAGCCTCGCTGCAGCGGGAGGTAACGCTTGGCTTGCCCCATGTCCCATTTGCCTACCATCCCGGTCCGATAGCCGTGACGCCGCAACGCGTCCCCGAAGGTCTCTTCGCGCGGGTCAAGCCCCAGTGTCATTTCCGGCGAGACGGCATATTCTTCGGCCGTGAAAAGATGGCCATAGTTGACCATATCGTTGCGCACCATATCGTACAAACCGTTGCGTTGAGGAAAGCGACCCGTGATCAGGCTGCCTCGTGAAGGGGTGCAGGCTGGCCAGGTCATGTAGAAATGGGTGGCTCGCACACCGGAAGCTGCCAGGCGGTCGAGGTGCGGGGTGTCGATGGCCTTCAGCTTCATGCAGCCGAGGTCTGGCCAGCCTTGATCATCGCTGACGATCAGCAGGATGTTGGGAGCAGCTTGGAGGCTGGTTGGGCTGGCGGCGCTCCAGCCACTCAGCCAAGCAGCGATAGCCATTGTCAGCAAGCGGAACAACATGTTTCATTCCTTCTTCGAAGAGTGATGGACGCCGGGATTCAGGTTACCATGCCGGCCGATCGGCGAGCAATCAGCGGGGGCGACCTACCGCCTGAATTTTCTGATCGCCTTCGCCTCGGCCATCGAGGTTCGCCCCGTCGTGATCAGGCAGCCTTCGGCGTTACCGTAGGAGGGCACCACCATTTAGCTGGATTTCGGAGGCGGGCGAAGGCGGTCGACGCTTTGACGGTAGTAACGCTGCCGTCGTGGGGCAGCAACTTCGGGCTGGTTCGTCGCTCGCCGCAGGTCATCGAGATTGGAAAGGCAATAGATACAGCCCAGCGTGATCAGATGCAGTTGAAGGTGACGCTCTTGGTCGGCCGGCAGTCGACGGAGCAAGAAAAGCTGGAGCGTCTCGCGGCCAGGGCAACTCAATCGATGCCGCCGCCAAATCTCGCCGACACTATGGACTCCCGAGTCTCGTTGCCTGATCCATTGGGCCAGACGTTCGGCGAGGGCCGAATCGGCACGCACTGCCTGCTCGATTTCTATCGAACGTCCCTCCGTCAGCGTCTCGTCGAGATAGGCCTGCAAGTCGGCATCGGATATCGACGGCTGGAGCATACGGCGGATCCTGTCAACGCTACCAACCTTATTTCATCAGCGGCTGTAAAGGTCCCAAGGCGAGGGTAACATTTTGCCCGCCGAAGCCGAAGCTGTTGTTAAGGGCCGCACGGATCTTGGCCGGCCTGGCTTGATTAGGGACATAATCGAGGTCGCAGTCGGGGTCGGGATGCTCAAGATTGATCGTCGGCGGTAAAACCCCATCCCGAATCGCCAGTAAACAGACGATCATTTCCGTGACCCCTGCCGCCGCGATCAAGTGACCCATCATGCTCTTGGTGCTCGATACCGGGACCTTGTGGGCTAACTCACCGAATACCGATTTGCACGCCATCGTCTCGGTCTTGTCATTCACCGTGGTGCTCGTCCCGTGGGCGTTGACATAGCCGATATCACTGGCGTTCAACCCCGCATCCTGGATCGCCTGTCGCATGCAGCCAATCGCCCCGCGGCCTTCCGGATGGATGTCGGTGATCCGGTAGGCGTCCGCCGTACTGCCATACCCCAGGATCTCCCCATGAATCGTGGCTCCTCGCTTCCTCGCCACCTCCAATTCCTCGAGCACCACCACCGCCGCCCCTTCACCCATCACGAAGCCATCGCGATCGCGATCAAACGGACGCGAGGCTTTGGTCGGTTCATGGTTTCTCGTCGAGAGCGTCGTCAGCAGGCTGAAGCCGGTCAAACCAAAGGGATGGATCATGCTGTGGGCCCCCCCGGCAATCATGACGTCGGCCTCACCAGCCCGGATCAATTCGCTGGCCTCGCCCACGGCCTGGCTGCTGGCGGCGCAGGCGGTGAGGCAGTTGGCGTTGGGGCCTTGGGCGTCGAACATCGCGGCGATATGGGCGGCGGGCATGTTCGGCTCTTGCTCCAGCTCGGCTTCGGCATCGAGCATCTTCATGCCAGCCGTCAGGAAGTCGCCGAGATTGAACTGGCCGCTTTCCAGACCCGCCGCCATCATGCTGGTAAAGTTAAAAAAATCCTGGTTTCCTTCCCCGGCTCCCATGTAGACACCGATTCGCGTCGGATCGAGCTTTGCATCATGGATCCCCGAAGCCGCCACCGCTTGTTTGGCCGCCCCGATCGCAAAGCGGGTGTGCCGTCCCCGACGCTGCCATAACGCGACCGCTTCACCGACCTTGCCGACATCCCAATTCTTGACTTCAGCTGCAATCGTCGTCGGAAAGCCGGTGGGGTCAAAAATGGATATACGGCCAACCCCGCTTTGACCATTCTTGAGCGCTGTCCAGACCGTTTCATGATCATGCCCCAGGGGGTTGACCATTCCTATTCCCGTGACCACCACTCGGCGTCGCATTCGCTCTATCTCTCTTCCCAAATTCAAGCACCACTCGTTCGACCGTCATCCGGGGCTCCCAGCCACGCAGCACCCTAGCTGGGCGAAGCGGCTGCGAGGGAATCGCCCGAGATGGGTTCGCTTGTAGCCCTTAGTCTAATGAGTTTTTGATTTTAACGACACCGCCGAACTAGCCAGGCTATAAACATTTGTTTACCATGTCCCCCTCCGCCGCCAGTCGCCAATGTCGCCATGGTGGCTGCCTTGGTCGCGGCTGGCGAGCGTCTCGCGATGCGTAAGGAATGGCAGCGATGGATTATGAAAAGGCCTTGCAGCGTTTCGGACTGACCAGTTTCCGTCCGGGACAGCGCGAGGTAATCAGCCAGATCGTAGCCGGGCATGATTGCTTGTGCGTCATGCCGACCGGAGGCGGGAAAAGCCTCTGTTTCCAATTGCCGACGATTTTGCGGCCGGGTTTGACGATCGTCGTCTCCCCCTTGATCGCCTTGATGAAGGATCAAGTCGACACCTTGAAGCGTCGCGGGATCGCTGCCACGCTGATCAACAGCACGCTAAGCAATTCCGAGCAGCAATCGCGGTTAATGGAGGTCGCGGCTGGGAAATTCAACCTGCTGTATGTGGCTCCCGAGCGGCTGCGTAATCCACGTTTTCTCGAAGCCATCCGCGCGACGCCGGTCCAGCTTTTGGCGGTGGATGAAGCTCATTGCATCAGCGAGTGGGGGCATGATTTCCGACCCGATTATGCCAGGTTGGGGCTGTTTCGCGAGGCCTTGGGAGGGGTCCAAACCGTCGCTCTCACGGCTACCGCGACGCCGCGGGTGCGTCAGGATATCTGCGAGATCCTGCAACTCAGGCAGCCGCGTCAGTTCATCACCGGTTTTGCTCGGAACAACCTCTACCTGGGAGCTGTCTACTGCAGCAGCGATCGCGATAAGGATATGGCTTTAAGCGAATTCCTGCGTCAGTCGCCAGGGACCGGGATTATCTACGCAGCGACACGAAAACGCTGTGAAAGTTTGGTGGAGACGATCAGCCAGCAACTGCGACTCTCGGTGGGGGCCTATCACGCCGGCTTGACCTTGGATCAGCGAAAATTCATCCAAGAGCAATTCATGGAGGGAAAACTGCAGGCGATCGTTGCCACCAACGCCTTTGGAATGGGGATCGACAAAGCCGACTTGCGGTATGTGATTCACTACAATATTCCAGGGTCGATGGAAGCGTATTATCAGGAGGCAGGCCGAGCCGGACGGGATGGCTTGCCCTCCCAGTGTGTGGTGCTTTACTCGCCCCAGGATCGATATATCCAAGAGTTTTTCATCGAGAATGCCAATCCTCCCCCCGAGTTGATCGCCAAAGTCTATGAGTTGCTGGGGCAGTTGACAGGCGATCCGATCGAGAAGACGGCTCAAGAGTTAAAGGAATTGCTGGATGTGCCTCAGTCGGCGGAGGCGGTGGGGACTGCCCTGCAGATACTGGCCAAGACCGGTGTCATCGAACGTTTGGAAATGAGCGGCGGTCTGGCGATGGTCCGTATCCAAAGCCAATTGCCGACGTTGGTCGAGATGCTTCCCAAGGAGGCGCATGTCAAACGCCAGGTACTGCGGGCGGTCGAGCGGGCGGTGGCTGATCGTCGCGAGGAGGCGGTCTATCTGCACCCGCGTTGGGTGATGCAGCAGACCGGCTTGGATCGCGAGGTGGTGGCGCGTGCTTTGGGCGAACTGCGAAAGTTGCCCGGCTTTGAATATGTCCCTCCCTTCCGCGGCCGCGCCATCCACATCCGGAAAAGGGATTTGCCCTTCGAGCAGCTGGGGATTGATTTCGCTGCCTTGGAGGCGAGGAAGCAGAGCGATCTGGAGAAACTGGAACAGGTGGTGGCTTTTGCCCAGAGCAAACGCTGCCGTCAGCTGAGTATCTTGCAGTATTTCGGCGACCCGGAAGCCAAGGCCTGCGGTCTGTGCGATCGCTGCCAAGGAACGGCCGGGTGGCCGCGGTTGCCGGCGGCGGCCGAACCGATGCCTGCCGGTAAAGCGGACGGGTCAGGAAATGGCATGGCGGGCCCCCCGCCGGCGGCGGGCACAGGGCCAGGGCCGGCGCAGACCTCGGAGCCGTCGCTCGCTTCGCTGACGACAACGGCGATGCTAACGGCCAGTCCAGAGAAAACGGCTAGCCCTGAACCGGCGCGGCGCGTGCTCGTGCGGCGGATTGTCGAAGCGGTCGCCCGGCATCGGGGGCTTTGCGGCAAATTATTGCTGGTCGATTTCCTCTGCGGTGCCAAGACGGAAAAGGTGGAGCGTTTGCGGCTCTACCGTATCGAAGGCTATGGCTTGCTTGGTCAGCATAAAAAAGGGAGTGTCAGCCATCTGCTGGAGATGATGTTGACCACCGGGATGCTCGAGTCGCAGATGCGGGTGGCGCGACGTCCAACCATCGTCGTCAGCACCCTTGGGGAGCGGATTATTGCGGGCGAGCTTCCCCTGCCCGAGCAGGTCGAGCAAGCCCTGCAGGCGTTGCCGGCAGCGGTCGAACTGGAAAAACCCTCTTCGTCCCCGGTGAAAATGGTATCCCCCTCGGATCTGCGGGAAAACCGTCGCCAAGGGGAACCAGCCAGCGACGACTGGCAGTGGACAGTCAGCCTCGTCCGCCATGATTATGCTGTGGCAGAGATCGCCGCTATCCGGCGGAAGAGCATCGATGAAGTCATCGAAGATTTAGCCGCCGCGGCGGCTCAGGGAGTTCCGCTTTCTCCCCAAAGGCTCTTCGATGCACCGACGGCCGATGCCTTTCGCCAAGTGCGGCTCGATAGCCCCGCAGCGGAAAAACTCCCGGTTTTTCAACAGCGCCCGGCGCTGTGGCGGCTGGCGCGAGCTCTGAGTGGTTAGCCGCTGCTGTTATTCTCGGTTATAATCAAGTCGGTGGCTTGCGTTGAACGATCGACGCCCGACCGACTTCTGATTTTCAATGGAAAGTTGTGAATGGCAAGAGCGAACAGGGAGGAGCACGGATCATCGGTTCGTGGTCAAAACCGTGGACCCGGCTGGTTGTGGTTGGCACTGATTTTGTTGTCGGCCTTCGCCATCTACGGCTTGATGAACGCCAATCCGATTTCGCACGTCCCGTATTCGGTGTTCGAAACGCAGATCGACGAGCGGAACATCCAGACGATCAATATCCGCGATGACTCGGCCGATGGCTTATTCAAGCTGGAGCCGGCGAAGGTCGCGACCTACGATCCGACGACAGGCAGCCCCCGTCCCGCGCGGAAGAAGGTCGGCGAGAAGGAAAACTACAACAAGCAGTTCTACGTCGAATTACCGACCGATACCCAGTCCCGGAGCCAATTGCTGGAACGGATGCGGCAGCTGAAAGCCGAAGATCCAGAGTTTGTCTACGACGTCATTCCCGGCAGTATCGCCAACCAGATTTACTGGATGCTATATATCGGTCTGGGGATTGCCGCCGTGGCCTTGATGTGGACGATGCTGCGGCGCTCCCGCGATCAAATGATGGGTGGTGGTTTTCTTTCGGGGTTTGCGCGGAGTACCGCCAAACGCTATGAGCAATCCGACCAACCGATTACCTTTGCCGACGTCGCCGGGCTGGATACGGTTAAAGCCGATCTGCAGGAGATCGTCGAATTCCTCAAGTCACCTGAGAAGTTTCAGAAGCTTGGCGGGCGCGTCCCCAAGGGGGTGTTGCTCAACGGGCCACCCGGAACCGGCAAGACCTTGCTGGCTCGGGCAGTGGCGGGGGAAGCTGGGGTTGCCTTTTTCTCGGTCAATGGCAGCGAGTTCATCCAAATGTTTGTCGGGGTCGGCGCCAGTCGTGTCCGCGACCTCTTCCAGCAAGCCAAGGAAGCCAGTCCTGCGATCATCTTCATCGATGAGATCGATGCCGTCGGGAGGCAGCGAGGCGCTGGCCTGGGTGGCGGCCACGATGAACGCGAGCAGACGCTGAATCAGATACTCAGCGAGATGGATGGTTTTTCCCCCACCGATTCGGTGATCGTGATGGCTGCCACCAACCGCCCCGATGTGTTGGACCCTGCCTTGCTGCGACCGGGGCGTTTCGATCGGCATGTGACAGTAGGCCGACCAACACTCAAGGGCCGGATTGAGATCTTCAAGGTCCATGTTCGCGATGTGCCCTTGGGCGACGATGTCGACATCACCCGGTTGGCTGAATCGACGGTCGGGATGACGGGAGCCGATATCCGCAACGTTGTCAACGAGGCGGCCCTTTGGGCTGCTCGTCGGGATAAAAATCGTGTGACGATGCAGGATTTTGACTACGCGCGCGACAAGGTCTTGATGGGGGCCAAACGCGAGGAAGTCATGCTTCCGGAGGAACTTGAAAAGACGGCCTACCACGAAGCTGGTCATACCTTGGCCGCCTGGTACCTTCCCGGGGCGCAGCGGGTCTACAAGGTGACGATCATTCCGCGGGGACAGTCGTTAGGCAGTACGCAGATCGTTCCCTCCGAGGACAAAATGAATTTGGCCGAAGGGGAGATTCGCGACCAGTTGATTGTGCTGCTTGGCGGGCGGGCGGCGGAAAAGGTGATTTACGATGAAACCTCGGCCGGAGCCGAAAACGATCTGGAGCGGGCGACGCGGTTGGCTCGTCGGATGGTTGCCAACTGGGGGATGAGCCAGAAATTGGGCCCCGTCTCTTACAAGTTATCCGACGACGACCCTTTCCTTGGCCGCGAGATGCATCAACAGCGGCAATTCAGCGAGCAAACCCAGGAGACCATCGATGCCGAGGTCGGTGATATCCTTCGCAACGCCGAACGCCGCGCCATCGATATGCTCCATTTGAAACGCAAGGAACTGGAAGCCGTCAAGGATGCGCTGCTGACGAAAGAAGAGTTGGACGAAACCCAGCTGACCGAATTGATCGGTCCAAGTATTCACGCAAGCAAGAAGGGGCTGGTCGTTCCGGCCGCCGACGAGGTCGTCAACGCGACCTAAAACGGCCCGATCGGCGGTTCGTGGGGGATGTGCGGAGCGGCGCGGCTTGCCGCATGAACTACCCGTCATTGGATCGGCGTCACCCGGAGACCATCTTCGATGTCGGAGGAAGGGTGCAGGATGACCAGATCCCCTTCCTCGAGCCCTTCCAGGATTTGGCTCTCCAGGCCGTTGCTATCGCCAACGTCGATAGCGACCAGTTGAGCCCGACCTGCCTGCACTCGATAGGCATGCCAGGCATCGTGGTCGCGAAAGAGGGCTGCCGAGGCGACCTTGATACTGCTGTCCGGGGTGGTCCGCGTGATGATACGGGCCTCGATGCGGTAACCGTCACCCAGAGCCCGCCGCTCTTCCCAAGGTTCGATAAAATCCGCGATG
>JBILTQ010000168.1:0-11269 GCA_044371435.1 Pirellulaceae bacterium
ATTGGACAAAATATCGATTTGGATCTCCAGGTCTCGCGGATCACCGATTTCCAGGACCGCCGTGCCGGCCGGGATGAGATTCGCATCTTCCTGGAAGACGCGCAGGACAACTCCATCGATCGGGGCCACGAGTTTCAGGACCGCATCCGGCGTTGGGCTTTTGTCGCTGAAACGTGTCAGCGCTGCTTGCGCCAGTTCCTGTTCGTAGAGCTTCACCTTGAGCCGAGATTCAGCGCTGCGGAGGCCAGCAGTAGCGACCCGATACCGATGCTCGGCTTCATCGTATTCGGCTGGAGAAATCGAATCGGATTGGTGTAATTTGAGGGCCCTCTCATACTGCGACTTGCTGATCGAGGTGATTTCCTTGGCTGTCGCCAGCGTTGCTTGGGCCTCTTCATAGGCGGCATCGGCGGCCCGTACCCGAGCTTCGCTTTCCGCTTGTTCGCGCGTATCCAACAGCGTCGGATCGGCAGGGACGATTTGCATCAATTCGGTCTTGCCGCGCTCGACCAGGTCACCGGCATGCAGGTTCAACCGGAGCAGTTTGCCGGTGACCGGGACGGCGATGGAGTACTTTTCCCGAATCCGGGTTTCGCCGTCATCGTCGATGGTAACCAGGAAGGAGCCGCGTTCGACCCGGACTGCGTCGACACGGACGGCTTTGGGCCAAAAGCCGTAGACTAGTAAGCCGACCAACAGCAGCCCTCCCAGCATCCACGGAACTTTCTTCACCAGCTTCCTCACGATACCTTTGCTTTCAAGACGGCGATCAAGTCTAGCTGATCCGACATCCGGCGGACAAGGATAGAGGAAACGACTGCCGCCAGGCAGATGACCACGCCGGCATAAGCCATGGTGTGGCGATGGATGATCAGCGGGAAACGGTGGCTTTCAGTATCCAGGGCGAGCGTCGCCAGGTAAGAGAAGGCGTAGCCCAGCGGTAAACCCAGCGGAATTGCCAGGAACGTCAGGATCGCCAACTCACCTACCAGCACCCGCCCTACTTCCCATCGCGAGAAGCCGATGACCCGCAGCGTCGCCAAGTCGCGGCCGCTTTCCGCCAAAGTAATCAACGCGGCATTGTAAATCACCCCGCAAGCAATGATCGCCCCAAAAATCGCATTGACGAGTCGCATGATGCGCGTGTTTTCGGTGATCAAGCGACGGAAATTTTCGCGGGCGGCGTTGTTGTCCAGGACACCGGCGATGGCCGGTGCGGCCTTCACCGACCGATAAAAGTTCGGTAGCTGGTGACTATCCAGTGACAGGAAGACACCGTTGATCTGAGGCCCTTCCCGCATCAGCCGGTGCAAGTCTTGCCGGTTCAAATAGGCGGCGGGGTCGGTGAAATTGGCGAAGATCCCGGTCACTGGGATACGGCACGATTTCACTTTGTTCTCGAGGACTTCGACCTCCACCACGTCTCCCAGCCGGATATCGAGGATCTCGGCTAGTTTTCGCGTTACGGTCAGCCCGGCCTGCGGCCGGAAATGTATCGGCTGTTGCCGATCATCGAGGACGCGATAGAGGAAAGGGCTGGATGAAAGTCCCAACAGGCCCAGTCGATGTTGGTGGAGGCCGTGCTTTAACCTCACAGCTACCGAGCGAAATACTTCCACTCGCTGCACCCCTGGCAAGTGGCGGACATCATGCGCGGCTTGCGGCGACAAAGCTTCTTTGAAGGTCAGCATGACATCCTGTCGCTGCGAACGACCGAACTGCAGTTCGAGCACAAAGTCGATGGTGTCGCGCATGAACGAGCCCAACACCAGGACCGCTACCCCCATGGCGATTCCCAGGATCGATAAGCCGGTAGCCAAAGGACTTCCCTCGAGCCGCCGCAACATCATCCGTATCATCGGCGAGATAGCCGCTCCCAAACCCAGCCGATCCAACCAGGAGGTACCATAGGCTTTGGGAGGATCGGGACGCATGGCCACCGCCGGTTGAAGCTGGATGGCTTGATAGATGGCCGAAAAACCTCCCAGCAAAGCCGCGCTCAGCCCGATGCTGATGGCGAAGGCGGCCTGGTGCGGCGATGGTTGGTAAAAGATCGTAGGGAAGCGGAAGAAGGCGGCGTACTGCTGCACCATCCACCAGGACATTCGCCAGCCAACCAGCAGGCCAAGGCAGGCCCCCGCGAACACAATGATCGCGATGAACTGCAGGTAATGAACGGCGATTTCCTGCCGGCGATAACCGAAAGCCCGCAGCGTGGCGATCTGATCTTTTTGTTGCTGGACCAATCGTGTCATCACGATGTGGAAGAGGAAGGCGGATACCGCCAGGAAGATACTGGGAGTGACCATCGCCATACTGCGCATCTGATGCATTTCGTCGGAAACCCGGCGATGGGACTCCTGATCCGTCCGATCGTAGGCTCCCCGACCGCCGTACCTCGCCAGCAGGCGATCGACCCCGCTGAGGATCAACGCCAGCGAACTCCGAGGTACGACCGCGATAGCCAGATCGTTGAAAGCCCCCTCCATGTTGAAGGCCACTTCCATCTGGCGTCGAGGCATCCACAGGATCCCGAAACGGCGATCATCCGACAATAAAAGCCCTGGCTGTACCGCGTACACATACTCGGGCGATAATCCAATACCGACAATTCGCAGTTGTTCCTGGCGTCCATCCATATTGACCGCTAATAGGTCGCCTGGCTCCAGTTGATGGGCCTGAGCAAAAGGCTCGCTAGCGATCACCTCGTTCCGTCCCCACGGATCGGGTAGTCGACCTTGCCGCAGGAAAAGCTGATTCAACGAGTTTTCGGGATGGCGATCGATCGACACCAGGCGGCAGGTGGCGGGTTCCATCATTTCAGGAAGGTCAAGCAATACCGGTCGGACAATCCGCGTCTGGACGGAGCGGACCCCGGGAAGGCCTTGGATTTGCTGACGCACTTGTTCCGGGGCTCGAGTCAAACTGCAGAAGATATCGGCGAAACGGTACCGCTCGTAGTACTTCTCGCGGCTGACTTCCAAAGACTGCATGGCGCTGGTTGCCATCAGATAGATGGCGATACCGCACGCCAGCAGGATACTCATCGCTGCTGCTTGACGCCAGATATTCAAGAGATCAGCGATGAGGACGCGTTGCAGAGTACTCATGGCGAATCACCAAACCAACTCGTGGGCCGATTTCTTTTGGCGGTTGTGCTGAATCTGCGAGATCCGCCCATCGCTCATCGTGACCACCCGATCAGCCATTTGAGCAATCGACGAGTTGTGGGTAATGACCACCGTCAGGGTTCCCAACTCGCGATTGACATTGGCGATCGCTTCCAGCACCACCACTCCAGTGCTGAGATCGAGGGCGCCGGTGGGTTCGTCGCACAGCAAAATATCTGGCCGTTTGCCGATCGCCCTGGCGATAGCAATCCGCTGCTGTTCACCCCCGGATAACTGCGAGGGGTAATGACGCTGGCGTTCGCTCAGGCCCACCAAACGCAGGGCCTCGGCGGGGGCAAGCGGATGGGGAGAGATATCGGCCACCAGGGCCACGTTTTCGACGGCAGTCAAGCCGGCGATGAGGTTGTAAAACTGGAAAACAAAGCCGACGTGTTCCCGACGAAAACGGGTCCGCTCGTCTTCGCTAGCAACCGTCAAATCATGATCGCGAAAACGAATCGTACCGCTGGTGGGAATGTCCAGCCCTCCCAGCAGATTCAACAGCGTGGATTTACCGCTGCCCGAGGCACCCAAGACGACGACGAACTCGCCCGCCATCAAGTCCAAATCAATACCGCGCAGGGCATGGACCTCGACCTCGCCCATCGGATAGACCTTGGTCAACGCCCTTACCGAAAAAACAACTTCCGCTTCGGTAGCGACCGACGGCGATGCTTGTTCGAAGGGGGCTTTCGATGGATCCGTGTTCTTCGGCATCAATGCATGGATTAAAATAGATCGGTAAATCCTGAGACTCGCTTCAGCGATGGTCACACGCCCTGACTTTCCATCATTCTAGCCGATAATTCCACTCCTCACGCTCCATTCCATGGGGGACAAATCATGATCGACCTTTTTCGAGGTCACCGGCCAAGCATGGCGACGATGGTGGCCGGTATCCTCGTTTTCATGGGCCCGCTCGCCGCCCAAGAACAGAGCCTCAGGCCGGGGATCAATGACTCATTTCTCGATCCGGCGGTCGATGAATTCGTTGGACGATTCGAGATCGAAAGCCGCGAAGTCTTCGCCAGACGAGCGGCCATTGTGGAAGCTTGCGGTATCACGCCCGGGCAAACGGTTGCCGATATCGGTGCCGGTACCGGACTGTTCACCCGCTTGTTTTCCGAGGCCGTGGGGGGGGAAGGCCGAGTCGTTGCCGTCGATATTTCCCCTCCGTTCCTCGAGCATATACAGCAGACCAGCCGCCGCTTGGGGCAGAAGAATGTCGACACACTCGTATGTCAGGCCGATTCCTCGCGGCTCCCAGCGAATGAGGTGGATGTCGCTTTCATCTGCGATACCTATCATCATTTCGAGTTTCCTTTCAAGACGATGGAATCGATTCATCGAGCTTTGAAAGCCGGGGGACGCTTGATCGTCGTGGACTTCGAGAAAATCCAAGGTTCGAGCAGCGAGTGGGTGATGAGCCACGTCCGCGCCGATCAGGAAACCGTCGAAGCGGAGCTCGAACAAAGCGGCTTCCGCAAGCTGCGTGAGGAGAAGGGACTTTTGTCCGAAAATTACTTCCTCGTCTTTGAAAAACGGTAGTATTGACCGGCGACGGAATGGGCTGTGGATTCCAGTTCTAGAACAACGATCGGCAGGTCGACGGATGAAAGCGCAGCTGCTCACGCGGATCGGGCGACTGGAGCGAGATTCCCGCCCTTTGCAGGAAGAGGAGGTCACCGATCCGATTCCCGAGGCCGGCGAAGTCTTGATTCAAGTCGCGGCTTGCGGCGTTTGTCATACGGAGCTCGATGAGATCGAGGGGCGAACGCCGCCAGCGTACCTGCCGATGATCCTGGGGCATCAGGTGGTGGGGACCATTGTCGAGCTTGGGCCGGAGGTTACGGAGCATAGGGTCGGGGCGCGGGTCGGGGTCGCCTGGATTTATTCTGCTTGCGGGGGGTGCTCGTATTGCCTGGCGGGACGCGAAAATCTTTGCCGTGACTTTCAAGCCACGGGGCGCGACCATGGAGGCGGTTATGCGGAGTTGATGAAAGCACCGGCGGCTTTCGTGCATCCCATTCCTGATGGCTTCAACCCTACCCAAGCGGCGCCGCTGTTGTGTGCCGGGGCCATCGGCTATCGTTCTTGGCGGCTTACCGGGCTTCGCGCCGGCCAAAGCTTGGGGTTAGCCGGGTTTGGTGGATCGGCCCATCTCGTGGTCCAGATGGTCCAGCATGTCATGCCGAACTCCCAGATTTATGTGTTTGCTCGGAATCCCGTGGAGCGAGATTTCGCCAGGAACCTCGGGGTAACTTGGGCCGGCGACTTTGGCGAGCAGCCGCCGACTCCGTTGGATGCGATCATCGATACCACCCCTGCCTGGCGCCCGGTCGTCCAGTCGCTGCAGTACCTCAAGCCGGGGGGACGCCTGGTCATCAATGCCATTCGCAAGCAGGTGGAAGACCAGTCGGAATTGCTCAAGCTGGATTACGCGGAGCATCTTTGGCTGGAAAAGCAGATCCAATCCGTGGCCAATGTGACGCGGCAGGATGTGCGGGAATTCCTTCAGTTGGCGGCTCAGGCGAAGCTGCGACCGCAGACGGAAATCTTCCCACTTTCCGAAGCGAACCGAGCTCTGGTGGAGCTTAAAATACAAGGAGTGGTCGGGGCGAAAGTACTGGTGCCTTGAGTTGTTTGCGGGGATGGCGTCGACTGTGAACGGCGGTTTAGCTTGCCACGGGTGGCTTATCCTGGAAAGCAATTCCGGCGGTGGCCCGGGATGCCTGGGCGATTGGGTTGAGGCCGTCTCTGCATGAAATCGTTGAAGCTGGCGATCGAGAAAGAATTAAAAGCTGCCATCGAAGAGGGTGAGCAGGTCGAGATCGGATTGGAGAATCGTGTCCACTCCGTTCGTCGTCGTTGCAAGCGGTTGCGCGCCTACCTGCACCTCCTGCCGCCGGCTTACGCACCGCTGGGAAAACGGCTTCGCGGTCGAATTCGGTTAGCAGCTTCCTCGCTGTCGAGCTTGCGCGATCGCCATGTGATGCGGGTCTCCTTTCGACGTTTGAAAGAGGCCTTGGCAGCCGAAGGTTTCTCGGGAGCGCCGCTGGAACGTCTGTCCGGGTACGTGCAGGGACGCATCGAGCGCATTGGTCGGTTGGAGGCACCACCCGAGCAGCAGGTCGAAGGGATGCTCGAAGCTCTCAGGCAAGCTCGGCGTCGGATGAGGAAAGTAGCCGCAGGCATCGATCGACAAGCATCGCTGGATCAGTTTATCCAAAGCTATCGTCGGGCTCGTCAAGCCTTAGACCAAGTGTTGCGGCGGGGAAACGCTGCCGACTTTCATGAGCTGCGCAAGATCGTCAAACGTTGGCAATATCAAGGGCAATGGTTATTCTCGGACGCGGTCGATTTCACCGAGGATTTACGCCGGGCTCATGATTTGGAAGAGCAACTTGGAGCGACCCTGGATCTGGTCGTCTTGATGCATAGCATCTTCGAGCCGGACGCGGCGACTACGGATCGAGACCTGGCGGGGATCATCAGCCGCGGTCGTCTAGAATTGAAGAAACGCACCCAAGCGATGTTCGAGGCCTGTATCCCATTGGCTTGCCGTCTGTTCCACCACCGCACCCGCCGATTTGCCAAACGCTGCCGGCAGGCATAGCCGTGGTGGGGATCGGGCGGTGGGGCGACCAGTTGAGGAACAAGGCCGCTCATCACCTTGTCAGGCGACTAGCGATACCACCACCGCGGTTGGAAATACCGTTCGCTCTTGGAAAGTTAGCAGCGATCGCGACTACCCGACTGCCGGACATCGATTAAGCTGATGGAGGGGAAGTCGTTTGTGCGGGCTTCCATATCTGAGAAACCGGTGTCCGTAGGGATGGGCAAACCACCGAGGGGGCCGGGATCATGGAAGCATCTACCAACAAACCAAGGGAGAAGTATCCAGATGGAGCGAGCGACACCGGCTTCAGGCTTAGAGCGGGTCGTGCGACCCCGCTTAGCGAGTTCTGCTTGGGTTGGGAGCACCGTATGGGTCGGACTACTGCTATTCGCTGGCAGCCCGGGGGGAGCGGTTGAACCGGGACCTCCGCGTCAGCGATGCGTCGTGCTGGAGATCTATGGCCGGGAAGGTGATCCGAAGGTGGCTCAGGCGGCCGCTGCCATCGATTCCTTGAAAGCGACGCGAGGTGGGATCACCTACAATATCCGCCTCGTCGATCGCGAGGCTCGTTACCAGGCCCGATTGGAAGCGATCTTGAAGCATTTTCAACTGCCGTTGGAAACGTCACCGATCATCTATGGGGGGAATCGAGTCCTGCGCGAAGCGAATGGCCGCGGGTCGTGGAGGGAGCAACTGCAGGAACTGCTGCGCATCGAGGTTTTCGTTCGGTCTGGTTGCACGCGGTGTGCGAGCGCCAAGGCATGGCTGCCGACTTTTGCCAGCGATTACCCAGGCTTTGAATTAGTCTATCGCGATATCCTGGCCGATCCGGCTTCGGCCGCGGAGGTCAATCGATTGATCCAGCAGCACCGGGTGGCCGCAGCCAGCGTGCCAATCATTCACGCCTTGGACCAATTGATCGTGGGTTTCGAGTCGACATCCACGACGGGAGAGCGGTTGCGATCGGTCTTCGACAAGTGGACGCATCCTTGCCCAGCAACGCCTGCTCCGGGCGTACGTTCCTCAAGGGATGGGGCGCGAGTAGACCGGCTGGCTTTTTTTTTAAGCCGACCTCAACCCACCGGGGAGATGATCCAGGTGGCGAAAGCAAGGTTCGTTAGTTATCGCCGGCAAAACGAGGCGAGCGGGGCGAGCGATGAGTCGGTACGCCAGGGGCAATCAGCCATCGTCGCGGCTGGTTTAGGCTCGGCCGAAGACTTGCCGCTCCCGTCGACAGAGGCGTCGGCGAGCGAACAGCCTCTCGGGGATTTACCCCTCGAGGAGCCAGGTTTACCCTTGGATGTCGCACCAACCAACGATCGGATCACCTTGCCGCTGTTCGGGACTTTGCAAGCCAGCAAATTAGGGTTGCCTCTCTTCACCTTGGCTGTCGGGCTGATCGATGGCTTCAATCCATGCGCCATGTGGGTCTTGCTGTTTCTCTTATCGATCCTGGTTAACCTGCGGGAGCGAGTGCGGATCTTGGCCATTGCCGGGACCTTTGTCTTGATCAGCGGCCTGGCCTATTTTGCCTTCATGGCTGCCTGGATCAATGTCTTGTCGCTGGTCGGTTACTTGCGGCCGGTGCAGTTGGGGTTGGCTGGTCTTGCCCTGTTGATCGGGGCGGTGCACATCAAGGATTTTTTTGCTTTCAAGCAGGGCTTCAGTTTATCGATTCCGGAATCGGCCAAGCCTGGCATCTATGCGCGTGTTCGCCGGATCGTCACCGCCGAGCATTTGACCGGAGCGGTTCTCGGTGCGATCACCTTGGCGGTGCTAGTCAATTTTGTCGAACTCTTGTGCACGGCCGGGCTGCCGGCCTTGTACACCAGCATTCTCGCCCAACAAGCGATCTCGACACCGATGTGGTACGCCTACCTCAGCCTATACATCGCCGCGTATATGCTGGACGACTGCTTGATGCTGGCGGTGGTGATCGCGACCTTGAGCAAGCAGAAGCTTCAGGAGTCTCATGGACGCTGGTTGAAGCTGATCAGTGGAGCCGCGATTTTTACTCTGGGTTTGATCATGCTCTTTCGCCCGGACTGGTTGTATTGATAACGGCCGAAGCCGCCTGAATGGTAGCCGGCGTCGCCGAGGTAGTCATCCGGGCAAGCTCGGCGGACTCCTCCTCGTCGAGATTCGAGGCGGCTGCCGAGTCTGTGGAGATAGGTGAAAGATAGTGGGTGATTCGCTGCGCATGGTACGTCACCCGCTGTAGCCAACGCCGCGCATCCAGTTGCGAAATCAAGGCTTCAATCGGGGCTTTTTTCAGGACGGTAGTGGCGATGGCTGTTTCGCGGTAACGGTTGCTCTCCCGATTCAGCTCTGAATAGAGTTCCCGCAAGGCTTGCGACGAAGCTAACATCCGTTCCGGGTCTTCGGAGGTGGCTGTCAAGTATGGGATGAGTTGCTGTACCGCGGGAGCCAGTTCACCGCTGGAGCGAACCGCCTCCAACCGCTGGGGTTTGTGGATACGCGTCAGCAGACGAGCTAGATGGTCGAGGACGTGCAAGGCGATTACCTTTTGCTGGAAACCCGCCTGTACGGCGACCGGATCATTCACGCGATTGAGATAGTCGCGTGTATCTTCCACCGCTTCGACTGCTTGATGCAGGCGTTTCCAGGCCACTTCATCCTGCTCCGATGAAGATAGCAAGGTCGTCAGCGAGGAGAAGACAAGTCGCGATAAATCCTGAAGAGTAACCAACACGTTGGCCATGGCGACTTGGGGTTGTTTGAGGAGGGCGGGGTCGAGGCGTTCCAGCCAAGCGGCATCGCTGCTCGGTACCAGGTAGGTGATCAGTCGCATGAACTGCGAAGTCAGCGGCAGGACCACTACCAAACCCAGCACATTGAATAGGGAATGGAAAGCCACCAAGGCGAGCTCGGGGTGGTCTTGTGGTAGCCGCGGAGCAAAACGTGGCAAGGCGTAGAGGTAAAGAGGGAGGATGGCGAACGCTACCAGTCCCGTGATCAGGTTGTAGATCACATGCGACCAGCCGGTTCGCCGGGCGTTGAGGTTTCCTCCCAGCGAGGCCACGAGTGCCGTCATGGTGGTGCCGATATCCATCCCGATCACCATGGCGGCCGCTTGCGATAAGGAAATGGTACCTACATGCACGGCGGTGATAGCGGCAGCTACCCCAGCGCTGGAAGACTGTGTGAGCAGGGTCAAGCCGAATCCGAGGAGCACTAGCCAGAATCGGCCTAGCAGCGTGTCGGGCGGGAAAATCTCGGGTGACAGGATATTCTGGTATGCCTCCATCCCACTTTGCAGCATGGAGATCCCGATAAAGACGGCACTGAAGCCGGCGATCGCGAAGCCGATAGCCGACAACCAGCGATTTCCGACCAGCCGCAGCATGCCTCCGACGAACAGCAACGGTAAGGCGAACTCGCGGAGGTTCAAGGTGAACCCCCAAAGGGCCACGATCCAGCCAGTGACGGTCGAGCCGACGTTCGCCCCGAAGATGATCCCCAAAGCCTGCGGGAAGGTGAGCAGTCTGGCGCCGACCAAACCGACGGCGATTACCGAGATGATCCCCGAGGATTGAATCAGGACGGTCACCACCGCCCCAGTGATCGCTCCTAGCAGCGGGGTCTTGGTAAACGACGTCAGCGCCCGCCGCAGCGTTTCACCGGTCAAGCGACTTAGGCCCTCGGTCATGATCGTCATGCCGAAGAGGAAAAGCCCAACACCGCCGAAGACTTCGAGGATTCCAGTATTCATGGGTCGATCGCCCGCCGGGGTCGCTTTCTATCCAGGCAAACCAGGTTGGTCATGGTGAAATCGGTCGTCGGCTGGCTGCGCGGCCAAGGCGCATTCTGTGGCTGCTTCGGGATGGCGACCGCCCTGACGCCCGGCCAGCCTTTGCCTTATCGATCCCCAAGCCGCCCGGCGGTAACACCGCCGCCCTCGCATGCCGGGGCCAGCTACGATCATGGCGGGAGCGTGGAACGAGCGGGGGCGGTCGAGGACTCATCGGATGTCGACGGCGACCGTTCTTCGGTAAAACTCCAGTAGTTGAGATTCTCGGCCACTGGCCACGCTTTGAGTTTCCGTTCTCCCGGCGGCTTACGGTTCTCGATCATCTGCCGCAGATCTTCGATAAGCGGCATGCAATCACCGTAGTAGGAATGGCCGAGCAGGTCGGTATCGATCGTCGATGCGTCGATGGTATCCATCCCGGGGGCTACCAGAACGCCGCGGCTCGAATCGCCCGCTCGAGGTGCATCGTTGAAGGTTTTGGAAGCGATCAAGGCGAAATCCTGCTGCGAGCAATACATGGTCGTGCGGTTGGCGGCGGCCGCCAACCGCGGAGCAAGCTGGGTACGAAAGACGTCGCGATCGATATCGGGCGCGGCCAGGATGATTTGGTCGAACATCTTGCCCCGCTCCCCTAATTCGGCAATCGCCCGGCTGGTAGCATCCGCGCCCATGCTATGGGCGATTACATGGATACGCTCGGCATCGGTC
>JBILTQ010000355.1:0-5862 GCA_044371435.1 Pirellulaceae bacterium
GAGGCAATCAAGGTGGGGGCGGCCGCGGCGACCAAGAGCCTAAACCGGGGGCGGCCGATCGTCTAGGCGAACTGAAGCTCAGTCTTGGCGACGGCTGAGCAAGCGGTCGACCAGACTCGGGCAAAGGGAGCTCAACCATACCAGCCCCTTGCCGCCCCACGATAGGACAGCATCCCGTCGGCGGCGAACCAGGCTCGAGATCGCCAGTTCCGCGACCCTCTCCGGCGACATGCTCCCCCAGGAACGGCTTGGCTGGTCCGGCGCGGTGTCGAGCAGCGAATCGAAAAACTCGCTGCGGGTGGTGCTGGGGCTTACCATCAGCACCTCCACTCCATCGCCGGCCAATTCGCAGCGCAGCGCTTCCGACCAACCTCGCAGCGCGAATTTGGCGGCGCAGTATTCGCTTTTGAACGGAACCGCGCGGTGGCCAAGGACCGAGCCGATATTGAGGATGGCGGGCCGTTGGCCTCGCTTCAGCAGCGGTAGCATGCTGCGGGTCAATTCGACCGGGGCGAAGAAATCGATCTCCATCACCCCGCGGAGACGTTCGGCCGTCGCCTCGGCGAAGGGACCGATCGCGCCGGCACCCGCATTGTTGATCAAGACATCGATCGCTTCCCAGCGATCGTGGCACCAATCGGTCAAGGCTACGCGGAAGGCGGGCTCTGTCAGATCTCCAGCCAACACTTCGACCTCACCGATCGCTTCCGAACCGACCGCGGGTTGGCTGGCTTGCAGTTCAGCTTGCAGACGCTGCAGGCGGGCTTCGCGGCGGGCGGTCAACAGCAACCGTGCCCCGCGCTGATGGAGTTGCCGCGCCATGGCCTTCCCAATGCCGCTCGAAGCGCCGGTCAGGACAATTCGCATCCCAGTCAATGATCGTTGTCCCATCGCCTCTCCCTGCGGTATTCCTGGACCATCTTCGCCGCCATCGCTTTTCGGTTCGGGAGCAACGGCTACCTACGGCCGAGGTGCCCGGCATCCAGGGACGCTCCCTGACCTTGGCGAGGAACGCCTGCGGGCCACCCCCACTCCAAGGCGGGACGCGGCAAAAATACAACAGCTTGCGACATTCCGCCTATCGGTGCCGACCCGACACAAGAATAATAACTTAAGAGATCGGAAGCGGAGGGATAAAGTAGAGATGCGACGAGAACTTCCCTGGAAACGGCGACAGATGCGGCCCATGATGCGGATTCTTTTCGTTGGATGTTCTCTGGTGGTCGGCGTTGCCCGCGCGGAAGAGCTTGATTTCAATCGCGACATCCGTCCGATCCTCTCCGAGAATTGTTTTTATTGTCATGGCCAGGATCCGCAGAAACGCGAGGCCGACCTGCGGTTGGATCAACGCGCGGCGGCGATCGAAGCTGGGGCGCTGGTTCCGGGCCAGGCGTCCGAGAGCGAGCTGGTGAGGCGGGTGCTGAGCGAGGATGCCGACCTGCGGATGCCACCTCCCGATTCCAACCGTCGGCTGACCACGGAGGACAAAGAACGCCTGCGACGATGGGTCGAGCAAGGGGCGAAGTATGCCGTGCACTGGGCGTTCGATACGCCGCGACGGCCGGCTGAACCCACGGTCGAGCAGGCGGGCTGGGTCCGCTCGCCGATCGATAAGTTTGTGCTGGCTCAACTGGAGAAATCGGGCCTGGCCCCTGCCCCGGAAGCTGACCGCCGAACCTTGATCAAGCGGCTGTCGATCGACCTTACCGGCCTGCCCCCTTCGCTGGCCGAAGTCGAAGCTTTCGTCGCCGACCAATCACCGGATGCCTATGAGAAGGTGGTCGATCGACTCTTGCGGAGCCCGCACTACGGCGAGCGGATGGCCTTGCCGTGGCTGGACGCGGCCCGCTATGCCGACAGCAATGGGTTCCAGCAGGATGGAGACACCTGGCAATGGATGTGGCGCGACGGGTTGGTGCAGGCCCTCAACGATGACCTGCCGTTCGATCAGTTCACCCTCTGGCAACTTGCCGGCGACCTGCTCCCCGAGGCGACCCAAGCCCAAAAGATCGCCAGCGCCTTCAATCGCAATCATCTGCACAACGGCGAAGGGGGGGCGATCGCCGAGGAGCAGCGGTTCGTCAACCTCTTCGATCGGATGGACACGACGGCCACCACCTGGCTAGGGCTGACGATGGCCTGCGCTCAGTGCCACGACCACAAGTATGATCCGATCACCATGCGCGATTATTACAGCCTGCTGGACGCCTTCAACCGCGTCCCGGAGACGGGCAAGCCGTCGCGGATTTCATCGCGGATTCGAGTGGCTGAACCGTACTTGGAATTAGACCCCGCGGAAGGTGTGCGGAAGGAACTAGACGAGTTGGACAAGAAGGCCAAGGAATTGGCGGCAGTGGCCAAACCGTTGGTCGATGCCGCCTACGAAGGTTGGTATGTGAGTGTGATCGGCGAAGGGAATTTGCCGAAGAGCCGCAACGGTCTGGCCAACAATGTCGTGGCGATCTTGCTAAAACCCGAAGAGCAACGGACGGCCGCGGAAAAGAAGATGGTCGAGACCGAGTTGAAACGGTACTTCAATCGAGAGATTCGTCCCAAGCTGGCAACGAAAATTCCGGCCATCCAGGAGAGCGATGCCGCCACCAGCCAGCGGACCGAGTTCGAGGCCGAGCATCGACCACGGGTGATGGTCATGAGCGATGGGCAACCGCGGCAGACAAGCATCCTCGACCGCGGGGACTACCTAAGCCCGCGGGAAAACGTCTCCTTTAGCACTCCCGCCTTCCTCCCAGCCTTGGATGATGACCTTCCCAAGAACCGGCTCGGCTTCGCCCGTTGGCTCGTTTCGCCCGAACATCCGCTGACTGCCCGCGTCCAGGTGAACCGTATGTGGCAGCATTTTTTCGGGACTGGCATCGTCAAGACCGCGGAGGATCTGGGGGTGCAAAGCGAATATCCAATCCATGGTCCGTTGCTGGATTGGTTGGCGGTCGAGTTTCAGAGCCAGGGGTGGAGCGTCAAGGCGATGCATCGCTTGATCGTCACCAGCGCGACCTACCGACAGTCGAGTCGCATGACTAGCGAGTTGGCCAATCGTGATCCGGAAAACCGGCTGTATGGACGAGCCACCCGCATCCGGATGCCATCGATGCTGCTCCGCGATTGGGCCTTGGCGGCGGCAGGCGTTCTCGATCAGCGGTTGGGTGGCAAGCCGGTCTATCCGTACCAGCCCGAGGGGGTTTGGGAATCGTTGGCCATTACCAAGGAACGCGATTTCAGCTACCCGCAATCGCGAGGTGGCGATCTGTATCGCCGCAGCCTCTATACCTTCTGGCGACGGACGGTCGGGCCCGCCAACATGTTCGACAGTTCCAACCGTCAGACATGCCGTGTCCGCAGTTCTACCACCAGTACCCCCTTGCATGCGCTGACGATGCTCAACGATGCCACCTGGGTCGAAGCCTCTCGGCTGTTGGCCCAAGCTGCCATCGCGGCTGCTCCTGCTTGGGAGCAACGCTTGAGTTGGGTTTTTGAACGGGTCACCTTGCGGCCCCCGAAAGATTCCGAGCTTCGCACTTTGCAAACGATCTATGAAAGCCAACGGGAACTTTTTCAACAGCAACCGGAAAACGCTGCCAAGTTTCTGGCGATCGGTGAGGCTTTGCGCGATACCGGGCTGGATACCGTCGAGCACGCCAGCCTAGCCGCTACCTGCCTGGCTATCCTCAACCTCGATGAAAGTATGACTAGGGAATAAGCTTCCCAGGATGGATCGATCATGCACGAGCTCTATGCTGATAACATCGCCCGCGTCCATCGCCGTCAGCTGTTCGGCTCCGCCGCCAGCGGCCTGGGGGTGACCGCCCTCGCTTCGCTGATGGGAAAGAGCCAAGCCTTCGCCGCCGATAAGGGACTCCGAGGCTTGCCGCACTTCCCACCCAAAGCGAAAAGGGTCATCCTGATGTGGCAAGGAGGAGGGCCTTCGCACGTCGATCTCTTCGATGAGAAAGCGGTGCTGCGGGAGATGGCGGGCCAGGATGTGCCGGACAGTGTTCGCGGTTCGACGCGGCTGTCGACGATGTCGAGCAGCTACGCCAAGTGGCCGATCGTGCCCGCCATCAAGCCCTTCGCCAGTTATGGCCAGTCGGGTTTGCGGCTGAGCAGCATGCTACCGAACATCGGCGGTTTGGCGGATGACATGTGCGTGGTCAAAAGTCTGCACACCGAAGCGGTCAATCATGCCCCGGGGGTGACCCTGTTCATGACGGGTGCCCAGGTCCCGGGGCGGCCCAGCATGGGGGCGTGGATGTCGTACGGATTGGGGAGCGAATCGGATGATCTGCCGACCTTTGTGGTGATGACCTCCAGCGACAAAGGGAAGACTTGCGGTCAACTCTTCTTCGATTACTACTGGGGCAGCGGCTTCCTCCCCAGCCGTTATCAAGGAGTCCGCTTCCGTAATACCGGCGATCCGGTCCCTTACCTGACCAACCCGGATGGGATGACCGACCAGGCGCGGCGGGTGCTGCTCGATCAGCTCGCCAAACTCAACCGCGAACACCTGGCCGATTACGGCGACCCGGAAATCGATACCCGTATCGCCCAGTACGAGATGGCCTATCGCATGCAATCCAGCGTGCCGGACCTGGTCGATTTTTCCGATGAATCCGAGAGTACGCTGAAACGCTACGGCCCCGATGCCTTGGTCCAGGGAAGCTACGCCAACAATTGCTTGATCGGCCGCCGCTTGCTGGAACGCGGGGTCCGCTTCGTTCAGCTGATGCATGCTGGCTGGGACCAGCACAATAACCTCTTCACCCAGTTAGAGCAGCAGTGCCTCGACACCGATGCGCCCTCGGCCGCGCTGGTCCTCGACCTGAAGGAACGCGGCCTGCTCGAAGATACTTTGGTGGTGTGGGGCGGCGAGTTCGGTCGCACCCCCTTCGGTCAAGGCGATCCGACCAAACCCAAAGGTCGCGACCATTTCGGCAAGGCTTACAGTTGGTGGTTGGCGGGGGGGGGGTCCAGCCTGGGCTCAGCTACGGGGCGACCGATGATTTTGCTTGGAACATTACCGAGAATTCGGTCCATGTTCACGATATGCAGGCCACGATCATGCATCTTTGTGGGATCGATCACACCCGGTTGACCTTCCGCTACCAAGGGCGGCAGTATCGGCTGACCGATGTGCATGGCGAGGTCATCCAGGGGATCCTGGCTTAAGGACTTCCACCCCTTCATGAAATGGTACTAGTCCTCGCTTCGCTTCCTTCGAGCACCCGTCGGGTGGTGATGGAGTGTGGACTGATTGGCTTCAGCCATAGCCATCCCTCGCTGACGCGTCGGGTTGTGATGGGGAGTGTAGACTGATTGGTCTTAGACATCCCAACCCGAAGCGTAAGCGAGGGATCCAGTCCGCCGGCCCTGTGTGCCGCGTTGCCCAAGATCTGCCGATCAGCGAGTCGCCAGCTGGTAGTAGGGTCCCCAAGCATCGGCGCGAGCTAGTCTGGGATGTCGTCATCGGCTCTACCTGTCGGATCGTAGAGTGATCGCCGTCCCTCGCTGACGCGTCGGGTGGTGATGGAGTGTGGACTGATTGGCCTCAGCCATAACCATCCCTCGCTGACGCGTCGGGTGGTGATGGGTGTGGACTGATTGGTCTTAGCCATCCCAACCCGAAGCGTAAGCGAGGGATCCAGCCCGCCGGCCCTGTGTGTCGCGTTACCCAAGATCTACCGATCAGCGAGTAGCGCCAGTTGGTGTAGAGTCCCCAAGCATCGGCGCGAGCTAGTCTGGGATGTCGGTATCGGCTCTACCTATCGGATCGTAGAGTGATCGCCATCCCTCGCTGACGCATCGGTTGGTGATGGGGAGTGTGGACTGATTGGTCTTAGACATAGCCAT
>JBILTQ010000056.1:0-19373 GCA_044371435.1 Pirellulaceae bacterium
AGCCAAACTATCTCCTATGAACTCTCGCGTTTTGCAATCGCTAGCTGTCGCTTTGCTCATTGTCCTTTTCGCGACCCCAGGGGGACTCAGTCAGAACAATCTGTTGGTTTACGAGGGGACCGACGGCCTGGGTAAAGGCAAGCAGGTGGTGTTGATCGCCAGCGACCACGAGTACAAATCCGAGGAAACATTGCCGATGCTGGGGCGGATCCTGGCCAAGCATCATGGCTTGCGGTGTACCGTACTGTTCGGGGTGGATGAGCAGAGCGGGGAAATCAAGCCTGGGCATTCCAATATTCCCGGGACTGAGGCCTTGAGGACCGCGGATCTGATGGTGATCTTCACCCGTTTTCAAAACCTGCCGGTCGAGCAGATGCAGCCCATCGTCGACTATCTCGCGCGCGGCGGGCCAGTGGTCGGACTGCGTACAGCCACGCATGGTTTTAAGATTCCTGCCGGCGAGACTTTTGCCCGCTTCGATTATCAATATCGTGGGGATGAGTTCATCGGTGGCTTCGGTCGACAGATCCTTGGCGAGACCTGGGTTGGGCATTATGGACCCAACCATCGTTCGAGCACGCGACTCGATGTTGTCTCGGCCAATGCTTCGCATCCCATCCTGCGCGGAGTAAGCCAAGCCTGGTCGGAGTTAGGAGGGTATAACGCCTGGCCGATCGAGGGTAGCGACATCTTGATGATGGCCCAACCGCTGGCTGGGATGACTCCAGAAGCGACCAACGACGAGTCCAAGGTGGCGATGGCCGGGGCTTGGATTCGATCCTACCGCAGCCCGAACGGGATGGAGGGGCGAGTCTTCACCACGACCTACGGTGGCCCGGGAGATCTGGTGAACGATGGTTTCCGTCGGTTGATGGTCAACGCTTGCTTGTGGGCGATGGGTTTGGAGGAACACATTCGGTCCGATTTGGAGACGAGTCTGGTAGGTCCTTTTCGTCCTTCTTGGATGAAGGAGAACCAAAGAGCAGGTCACGTCAAGCCACAGGAGTTGGCTGGTTGGGACACACCGATTTGGCCTGCCCCCTGAGCCCTTTTTCGCTAGGTATTCCCAATCCAGGTCGTGATACGGGCTCCGGTCGGGCAAATTCTCGCATTTCGATGCGGTCCGTTCGCAACTCAAGTTACCTGTAAGAAGTGAGATGATGCGAAGCTTTTTTTCCGTACTATCGATCGGCTTGCTGGCTGCGGTTGTCGCCAATTCCGGCGAGGTACGTGGCGAAGCCGCCAAGCCGTCAGCCGGATCAGGACGGATCGTGGTGTTGACCTTCGATGATTCGGTGGTCAGCCATGCGACCGTGGTCGCCCCCTTGTTGAAACAGTATGGATTCGGGGCGACCTTCTTCATCACCGAGGGGTTTGAATTCCTCGAGGATAAACAGCATTACATGACCTGGCAGCAGATCAAGGACTTGCATGACGCTGGTTTCGAGATTGGCAATCATACGCGACGGCATCGCGGCGTTGCCAAGCAGTCTCCGGCCGAACTGGAGGCGGATATCGCCCACATCGAAGTCCAGTGCAAAAAGCATGGGATCCCGCGGCCGCTGAGTTTCTGTTATCCCGGTTATCAAACCAGCCCGACAGCAGTTGAGATCCTGCGGCGACGTGGCTACCGCTTTGCCCGGGCGGGCGGAGCGGCGGCAGCGGATCCCGCTCGCGATGATCCGCTGCTGTTACCGCAAGCCTTCGACAGCAAGCCGGAGAGTACGCTCGAACAATTCAAGGCGTCGGTCGCCCAAGCTCGCGAAGGGAAAATCGTCATCCTCACCTTTCACGGTGTCCCCGACCTTCAGCATCCTTGGGTGAACACCGATCCGGCCAGATTCGATCGTTACCTCGAGCACTTGAAAGCGGAAGGGGTCCGCGTCGTTGCCCTCCGCGATTTGATGGCGTTGCTGCCCGCTCCGGCCTTGCCGTAAACCAACCGTTGTCGGGGACTATCTGAGGAAACAGCCGAGAATTTTTTGACCAAGTCTCGCGGGATCGCTATCGTATCCCGATAACGATAGCGGATGCCGATGGCGGAAGACGCCTTGGGCGTTTGACCAGTCGGCTCGCACGACTGCTCCAGGCCGTTGCGAGATCGATCGAGCGTTGATTTCGCCTGGAGCGGTTCGTCGAAGCGGCATTCGCTGAGTATTTTAAGGTGCGACCGAGGGTGTTCCGCGAGCATTCAACACCCACCGTTGGAGATATATATCGTCGGTTCGAATTTGGTGGACTAGCTTCCACAACCTTGATGGGGTTCGTCAGAGCGATGGCTCGCGTCTAGCGTTGGCATTCATTGACCATCAACTTCTTAACCAGTCCGTTGCGAAACCCGAAAGTGATCGTTTGAAGATGAAGCACGATTTGCCGAGGAATTTCCTCTTCAGCTTGGTATGTGCAGTAGCCACCCTTGCCCAAGCTTTGGTCCGCCCAGCTAAGGCTGCCGACCAGCCGTACAACGTATTGCTGCTGGTGTCCGATGATCTCAACTGCCATTTAGGGTGTTACGGCGAGACGATGGCCAAGACACCCCACCTCGATGCTTTGGCCAAGCAAGGGGTTTTATTCGAAAACGCCTATTGCCAGTTTCCCCACTGTAATCCGTCGCGAGCCTCATTCCTTACCAGCTTGCGTCCGCGCACGACACTGGTCACCAACAATGAAGATAGCCTTTACCAGAATATCCCTGATGTCATGACATTACCGCGCTGGTTCCGCGAGCATGGTTATGCTACGGCCCGGTGCGGCAAGATTTTTCATCTGGGAGTTCCCTCGGGTTTGGAAAGCATGGATGACCCGCGCGGCTGGGACTTCGGGACTCCCTTCCGCGACGAACGCCCCTACCCGCCGGCCAGGCCCAGTTCAGTCCAAGGGATCTTGAAAGGAAAGGATGGCAAGAAGCAAGGTTTAAGCTGGACGGAAACGACAGGGACAGATGATGATCTCGTCGATGGCAACTTTGCTCGTACGGCGATCGAATGGCTAGAGCAACGCGACACGGCAAAACCTTTTCTTTTGGCGGTTGGGTTTCATCGTCCGCATCTGCCGCTGGTCGCGCCTGCCAAGTATTTCGATCTCTATCCGCTGGAAAGTATTTCGCTTCCCGAAGAACCGGACGATGATGAGGCTGACATTCCCATACCGGCCAGGAACGGTTCTGTCCCGGGATACACGGTGTCTACGAATCCCGAGCAACGTCGGGCTGCCATTCGCGGGTACCTGGCAGCAGTCAGTTATATGGATGCGCAGGTCGGGCGCGTTGTCTCGGCTTTGGACCGCTTGGGCTTAAAGGAGAAAACGCTTGTTGTCTTCATGAGCGATCATGGTTGGCACCTCGGCGAGCACCAATTGTGGCACAAACGGAGCCTTTTTGAGGAGTCCGCCAGGGTCCCTTTCATCGTTCGCGCGCCGCAGATCCGCGGCCACGGTCAGCGCAGCCAAAGCTTGATCGAGTCGTTGGATCTGTTCCCCACCCTTTGTGATCTGGCGGGGGTTGCAGCTCCCGGCAACTTGCAAGGGAAGAGTCTGCGACCGGTTTTAGACAATCCGGCAGCCACCCTTCATCAAGCCGCCATCACCGAAGCCCGCCGCGGTGCGGAGGCCGAGTACTGGGGGCGGAGTGTCCGCACTTCGCGTTGGCGGTATACCGAGTGGAACGAAGGCCGAGCGGGGAAGGAACTTTACGATCATATCGCCGACCCCCATGAGTTCTCCAACTTGGCCGAGGACCCGCGTTATGGGAAAACAATCGAGGAGTTGAAAGAGTTGATGGCGGGTCGCACCCTTTCCCCGCCTTAGCATCGTTAGGAGGCTCGATGTCTAGCTGGTGAGCAAGGCCTCGGCCGCCTTCTTACGGCAGAATCCACCGCGAGCGAGCTTGAACAATATCAGGTCCGCTTCATGGTCAGCGATGCCGATGATCTCGGCGTTAGCGGTAGGCCGCAATCGCCAGGTTTCGTGGTATACTCGAGGCATCGAGGTGTTCTTTTTTCAAGAGGTAACGAGTGATGAAAATGGTTCGGTCGAGCAGTTGGATATTGGCTGCGATGCTAGCCTTGAGCCTGCCACTGTCCAATGCTTTGGGACAAGAGGCTGCCAAGCAGGCGAAAGCTGCCAAGAAAGCGGTGGCCAAGAAACAGGCCGAGGTCAATCCTCCCTTTCCCAAGCCTACCATAAGCGAAGTTCGCTATGGGGAGCACGAGCGGCACGTGCTCGATTTTTGGCAGGCCAAGTCCGCCACACCGACTCCGCTGGTGTTCGTTATTCACGGTGGTGGTTGGCAGGGGGGCAGCAAAGAGAGAGTAGCTAAGTTCGTCGATATCGACAAACTCCTGGCCGTCGGTATTTCGGTCGTTGCTATCAATTATCGTTATGTTTCGCAAGCCGATACCTCTGGTGGAAAGCCGCCAGTCCATACCCCGCTCCATGATGCCGCTCGAGCCTTGCAATTTGTCCGTAGTCGAGCGATGGAGTGGAACATCGACAAGGTTCGCATCGGCGCCACCGGGGGGTCGGCCGGTGCTTGCTCGAGCCTATGGTTGGCCTTCCATGATGAGTTAGCCGATCCCAAGAGCCAGGACCCGATCGCTCGCGAGTCGACGCGGTTATGGTGCGCCGCCGTCTTAGGAGCGCAGACGACGTTAGATCCGCAACAGATGAAAGAGTGGACTCCGAATAGCAAGTATGGTGCCCACGCTTTTGGGATTGCCGGCGGGCAGGAAGTTACCCCCTTCGATCAATTCCTCAAGGAACGCCCGCGGATTCTGCCATGGATCGCCGAGTATTCTCCGTATGCCTTGGTGAGTTCCGATGACCCACCCATTTATCTGGAATACAGTGCCCCCCCAGCGCTGGGACAGGAACAGAAGGATCCGACCCACACGGCTAACTTTGGGGTGAAGCTGCACGAGAAACTAGCCCAGACAGGTGTCGCTTGCGAGTTGGTTTATCCGGGGGCTGCGAATGTCAAGCATGCCGATGCCACGGCTTACCTGATCGAGACCTTGAAGGCTACGCATCGCTAAGGCGGTTTAACTCATGTGCTTCCTCATCCGTTCCTTGGTTGTTGCATGGCTTATCCTGGCAACGCTCGAGACCTCTGCGACCTCGGCGGTAGGCGACGACGCAGCCACGGGCTCGCGTGTCCTCAAGGACTTGGCCTATGTTGAGCAAGGGCATGAGCGCCAGCGTTTGGACCTTTACCTGCCACTCGCAGGCGATCGGCCGGTGCCGGTCATTGTTTGGGTGCACGGTGGAGGTTGGGCAGGCGGCTCGAAAGCCAGGACGCCTGCCAGCCGGATGGTGCAGTCTGGTTTTGCGGTAGCCGCTATCAATTACCGACTTAGCCAACATGCTGTTTTTCCAGCCCAGATTCACGATTGCAAAGCGGCCATTCGCTGGCTGCGCGCCCATGCTGCCGAATATCGGCTCGATACCCGGCATATCGGGGTTTGGGGAAGTTCGGCAGGCGGCCATCTGGTCGCCTTGATGGGTACTAGCAACGGGGTCGCCGATCTGGAAGGCACCCTCGGAAACCCGGAACAGTCGAGCGATGTACAGGCCGTCGTCGATTGGTTTGGTCCGACCGATTTCCTCACCGTCGGTCCCAAAGAGACCCGTACCAATTTGCTCGGGGGCGATCCGCTTCAGATTCCGGAGCAAGCCAAACGGGCGAGTCCCATCCATTATGTCTCCAAGGATGATCCACCTTTCCTCGTGATGCATGGCGACGCCGACAAGACAGTGCCGATCGCTCAGAGCGAGACCTTCACCGAGGCTTTGCAGGACGCGGGAGTGGATGCCACCTTCATCAAGGTGGTCGGTGGTGGTCATGGAGGCCAACTTTTTACCAACCAGGAAAGCATGCAGCGCATCGAAGCATTCTTTCGCAGGCATTTGATTCCCGCCGTCCGTTAGCGCACACTTCCATGATCGATATTCGCTGCTCGCACGCTGCTCGCACGCTGCTCGCCGCTAATCGTCACGACTTGGTAGTTGCAAGCGGTGAATGGGATCGCCGCGGACGAACCATCCTCGCCGTCTGTTCCTGTCGAGCTTTCCTTGGAGCCTGAGCCATGCTGTCTCCTAAATTTTTCCGGGCGATGCTCTGCGTGCTGATGATAGCCCAGGCTAGGCATTCCCGGGCGGTCGAACCAGCCGTCACCAAGACTCTGGCGAAGGATGGCGGAGCGGTACCCGTCGTTCGCTTGGCGGCTGGGGAATTGTGGTCTCATTTGAAGTCTGCGTCAGACTTCGGTGAGGTCCGCGAAGCGAGTATCGCGTGGCAGCAGAGCGCAGCCGGCGGTCGCTTGACCATCGAAACCCGACCTTCGCGTTACGCGTGGGTGGTAATACCTCCACCGACGGCTGGCTGGGAATTGGGCAGTTGCGAAGCCGTTGAAGCCATGATCGTCAACCGTGGGCTCAAATCAGTCGAGGTGCTGATGTGGGTGGTGGGCGATCGCGGTTGGGAGTCAATTGCGGATACGGCCAAACTGGAACCGGGTGAGCAACGGCTATTTTCCTGCAAGCTACGGGCGACTTTTCCGGACGGGACCTACAAGCTCGATCCTGGCCGGATCAAGCAGTTGCAAATCATGGTCTCGCGTACCAATCATGAAGCAACCCTGGAAGTCAGCCGATTGATCGCGGTCGGGGATGTCCCTGTCTGGCAACGCCCCAGCCAGCGGATGGAGGTTCCGCCAGTCGAGGATACGAGACCGTTCCCGGGCCAGCGCGTTCGGTATCGTCTGGTGGATGAGGCCCAGCCCAGCATCTATGGTGTCCTGCAGTTACCGCAGGAGTGGAAGGAGGGGGACCGATATCCGGTCATCGTCGAGTATCCAGGCAATATCTTTTTTACTGCTGGTTGCTATTCGACAGGCTTGCCGGATCAATGTGTCATCGGCTACGGGATGACGCGAGGTAAACGCGCCATCTGTATCGGCTTGCCGTTCATCGATCGGAGGACCGGGGCTATCGCCGAGCATGGTTGGGGGAACGCGGATGAGACCGCCGATTATGCGATGCATTTCATCGAGGAGGTTTGTCAAAAGTTTGGCGGCGACCGCAGCAACCTGGTCCTGACCGGCTTCTCGCGGGGGGCGATTGCCTGCGGTTATATCGGTTTGAGAAATGATCGGATTGCCTCCCTCTGGAAAGGCTTTCACGCCTGCCAGCATTACGATGGCGACGGCTGGAATGGAGCGACCATGGAGGGGGCGATGGAAAGGGCCCAACGCTTCGTCGGACGCTCGGTGTTTCAGACCGACAATTCCGAAGCGACCTTCCAACCGCTCATGGAAGCCATGAATACTCAAGCCATCTTTGTCCGGTCGGGATTGGGGGCGCACGCCACCGCCATGTTTCTCGATGATCGTCCATCGACCTTACAGCTGAGAGCCTGGTTCGACGATCTAGTCAGCCAGCCCTGAGGAAGACAGGAAGATGTGTCGAGCAGATTTCGCTAGGGCACCTCGGCCACTATCTTTGTATGGCGCTGTTTACCGTTTGGGGTAGGGTGTGCCGAGTGGTCTTGGGGTTTCGAAGACCGTCTTCTGATCTCCCTGGGCGGCCATCCACGAATCCAACTTCACCCGCAGTCTTTCCAAGGTCGCGGCATGACTGGGCTCGGCAGCCAAATTACGCATTTCGGCCGGATCCTTTCGGAGATCATAGAGTTCCTCGGCAGGACGCTGGTGGTAGGCCTGGACGCGAGCGGCTGCCGCCGGCGAGGCGGAGGCCGCCGCTACCCACGAATCGAAATACTTCCAGCCATCGCCGCTGCCGCCGCCTTGATCGATATGCGTCGTGTGCGCAAATTCGGGCAGCAGGTTCCGGATGTACTTGAAGGACTGGGTGCGAAGCGCTCGTACCGGATAAATATTCTTTTCCCCATCACCGCTATGGGTGGCGTAGATCTCTTGCCGATGCTCGGTCGCTTCCCCTCGCAGGACGCCGGCGAAGGAGCGACCATCGATTCCTTCCGGGACTTGGCCTCCGGCCACCTCGATCAGCGTTGGCAGCAGATCGATCCACTGGACCATCGCCGCCGAGCGTTGGCCGGGAGCGATCACCCCTGGCCAAGTCATGATCATCGGAACGCGGATGCCGGCGTCGTAGAGGTTCCACTTGCCGAAGGGCCATTGAGCCCCATGGTCACTGGTATAAACGAATAGTGTTCGCTCCTTAGCGAAGCGACTGCGAATCAGAGCGTAGATCTCACCAAGATCCTTGTCGGCTTGAGTCACACCGCTGAGGTACATTGTCCGTTGGCGCCGTGTCTCCGGTGTATCGACAAAGGTCGCAGGCAAGCTGACTTTAGCTGCATCGTAACCGTCGTTCTCTGGCCATGGGACATGCGGGGAATGCGTTCCAACGAAGAGGCACAGCGGCTGCTTGGGGACGCGACCCTCGAGGAATTCGGCCACGGTGCTGGCCTGGTGGTCGGGATGATAATGATCGAAACCATGCCGCTGCACATCCTTCTTGCCGTGGGCGACCTTGCCGAAAGCGGCCGTTTCATAACCCAATTGCCGCAGCACCTCGGGAAGCGAGGCAACCTTGTCTTGCTTGAAGGTATGATTAGCCTCAGCTCCATTCCGCGCCGGCATCAGTCCGGTGAGCATCGCTGCTCGGCTGGGAGCGCAGGATGGGGAAGCGACGTAGGCGTGGTCGAAGGTCAACCCTTCGTCGGCGAGCCGCTGGAGGTGGGGCGTTCGAGCGTCGGGAGAAGCGTAGGGGCTGGAATCCAAATGGCCATGGTCATCGGCCAAGAAGACGACGATGGTTGGCGGTTGCTCCGCTGCCGATACCTTCCAGGAGGGGCCGTCGCTGAACATCCATAACAACCCCGGCAGGATAAGCCCGACGAAGTGTCGAGGCATCCTTCGACTACTAGCCACAGGGAACAAGTTGATCATGGAATCGCGTCCTTGTGTTGGAATCTCTCGGGAGTGTATGGGCGATACCGATCAGCGATATCGCCTTGGCCATCGCAGCGAAGCAGAAATCCCTCCCGCCCTCAAAGCGTTGGTCGGCGAGAGGGCTGGAGCCGCAACCGATGGAAAGCTAAGGGACCAGGTGTCCAGGGGAGACCGCATCGCGCAGCAGTTCGTCGAGCTTCGCCTTCATGGCTGCTGCTCGCTCGGGTTCCTGGCCGGCGAGGTTCGTCGTTTCGGCGACATCGCTGGCGAGGTTGTACAGGGCCACCTTTTCCATCGGCTCGGCCTTGGCCTTACCCTTGGCGGCCTTACCCTTCTTGCCCTTGGTCGCCACGATAGCGTCGGGCTGGGAATCCGCGATCGACTCCGAAGCATTGATCAGCAATTTCCAATCACCGATCCGAATACCAGCCCGCTCCGGTGATTGAACGTATAGGATCGCCTCATGCGGCGACTTGGCCTTCGCGGTCAGCATCGGCCAGACGTCTTTGCCGTCGATCGGCATTTTCTGCTCGAGGCTCCCTCCAGCTTGTCCGATGAGGGTTGGGTACCAATCGATGATATGCATCGGCTCGCGGTTGCGAACACCGGCAGGAATATGCCCTGGCCAGTTGACGAAGGCGGCCGCCCGGACCCCGCCTTCATAAATCGTCCCTTTGTAATTGCGTAAGGGAGAATTGTCGCCGGGACGAGGCCCACCGTTGTCGCTGGAGAAAACGATCAGCGTTTCCTGCCGGAGTTTGTTTTTCTCCAAAGCCGCAACGATCTGACCGATAGCTTCATCGACCGCCGCTAACATCCCGGCCAGGCTGCGTCGGGTACCTTGAAGGGGCCCATAGGGCTCGAGGTAGCTATCCGGGACTTGCATCGGACTATGGACTCCATTCAATGGCACGTAGAGGAAGAGCGGCTTATCTTTGTTTTTCTCGTCGATGATCCGACATGCTTCTTTCGCCAGTAGATGGGTGGAGTAGCCTTCCTCTTGCAAAGATGCGCCATCGCGATACCAGTCGAGATCGCCGTCGCGAAGGTGGGTAAAGTAGTCGATGGCCCCGAAGTAATGGCCGTAGTGGTGATCGAAGCCGCGGGCCAGAGGTTGATAGGCCGGATCGTACTCGCCGAGATGCCACTTACCGACGATATGCGTAGAGTATCCAGCTTCTTTCAGGGCGTTGGCCAAGGTTCGTTCCTGCAGAGGCAACCCCCAGGCAGCATGCGGCCGAACGATGGTGTAGACCCCGGTCCGGGTCGCATAGCGGCCGGTCATCAACGCCGCCCGCGTCGGTGAGCAGACCGGCTGTACGTAGTGGGCGTCGAGGATCGTTCCCTCGCTGGCCAGCTTATCGATCTGGGGCGTGCGGATTTCCTTCCCGCCATTGAAGCCGCAATCAGCAAATCCGAGATCATCGATCAAAAAGAAGACGATATTGGGTGCCGCCGCCATGGCTAGGGAGGAAAAAGTGGCGACCAGGCAGGCGGAAAACCAAGCGAACAGGCGACAGCAGGGCATGATGAATCACCATCCAAGGGGCAGGATATAGGAGGGCCAAAAGAGGGAGATGATTCTAACTCGCCACCCAAGCTTTGGGAACAAACGATCTTTCTATCAGGCTGTTTTGGAGGTCGCCGCCTCCGATCTTGGTTTGGCCTTGAGCGTCGATCGCCTGGTGGAGACGCAGTTGGTCGAGATAAGGGGGCGGAGGCATTCCGCGGCGGTCGGCGTCGAGTTTCCAGGGCCGCCATGCAGTAGCGGTGATTCTTGGTACCGCGGATAAGCCGATCGTAGGTAGACTATTGACCGATCCAAGTGGCGAAGAGTTGACGAGCGACCGCGGGATCTTCGGTACCGGCGACGATACCGCGGCCATCGCGAAAGACGGTAATCACCATCGGACCACTTCCTGGTATGACGCGTTCGAAACGCAAGAGGAAGGGATTGACGGTAACCTGCCCGGCCCCAGTTAGTCGCTGCCCCAACCTCACCAGATCGATGGTTTGGGGACGCGGACTATGCAGTTGAACGGCATTCCGACCACAGAGGACCTGGGCAGTGGAAAAACGTTGGCCGTTAAGGAAATCACGACGTCCCTGATGGCAGGCCGGACACCCTGTCCCTTGGGTCGCTGGCTGGAGCCTGATGTAGCGGATGGAGTTATCCCATAGATCGAAGGTGATCAGCGATCGGCAGACAGCGTCCACTTTACCCGCCAGGACTTTGATGGCTTCCAAGGCCTGCCAGCTAGCCACCAAACTGACGGCAGGCCCCAGCACGCCGGCCGAATCGCAGGTCGCCTGCTGATCGGGGGGGAGCGGTTCCGGCATCAAGCAGCGGAAGCAGGCCGTCAGGCCGGGGATGCAGACCATTCCCTGGCCATGGGCGCCGATGCAACCGCCGTGGATCCAGGGGATGTTTTCTTCCCAAGCCACATCATTGATCAGGTACCGCGTCTCGAAATTATCGGTCCCATCCAGGATCAAGTCGTAACCACGGAGCAGTTCGATAGCATTGGACGGGACCAGGTCGGCGATCACCGATTCGACCACCAGGCGGCGATCGACAGCCTGCAAGTGGTTGGCGGCCGCTACCGCTTTCGGGAGTCGCTGGTCGGCATCTTCCTCGGTAAAGAGGGTCTGCCGGGGAAGGTTATCCGTTTCGACCCAGTCGCGGTCGATTAGCCGCAGCTTACCAACCCCGGCCCGGCCGAGGCGTTCGGCGATCATCGAGCCGAGGGCACCGACCCCGACAATCGCCACCGAGGCCTTTGCTAGCTTGGCCTGCCCAGCTTGGCCTAACCCGGCAAAGGCTGCTTGACGCCGATAGCGGTCGACGGCACCCGGGGTGGAAGAACCTGGGGAAGGGTCGGGCTTGACGGGTGAGCTGGAGGGACTGGCCATCGAAATTTCCTGAAACGAACGACAAACCAACGAAAGCGAGATTGCCTTTGAAAGTTCGAAACCGCTACCCTTGCTGCCGAGTTTCGCCACCTTCGGTCCCCCTCCAGTATATTCGGCAGCCGATTCCATGGAAAAGCCAACCTACGTGCGCAGCGTCTCGCTGGTCATTCCGGTCTACAACGAAGAAGACAATATCGCTCCGCTCTACGCGCAGTTGAAAGAGACCATGGATAGCTTGGAGCGCCCCGTCGAAGCCGTCTTTGTCGACGATGGTTCTTCCGATACTACCGCTCGGCACCTGGCCGAACTGGTCGATCACGATCCCCGGGTGCGGGTCGTGCGTTTTCGCAAAAATTATGGGCAAACAGCCGCCATGCAGGCCGGCCTGGAATACGCCAGCGGCGACATCATCGTCACCTTGGATGGGGATTTGCAAAACGATCCTGCGGATATTCCGATGATGTTGGGGAAGATCGATGAGGGCTATGACCTGGTCCACGGCTGGCGCAGGCATCGGCAGGACACCTTGATCACGCGCAAGTTGCCATCGCGTATCGCCAATCGCTTGATCAGTTACGTAACCAAATTCCCGATCCATGATTTAGGCTGTACCCTCAAGGCCATGCGGCGTGAAATCGCCGATGAACTCGAGCTCTATGGCGAAATGCATCGTTTCATTCCGATCCTGGCCCATTGGCGCGGCGCGCGATGCATCGAAGTCGAGACGCGTCATCATCCGCGCAGGTTTGGCACCACCAAGTATGGATTGTCACGGACCATCCGCGTCGTTCTCGATTTGATCACGGTCAAATATATGCTGGATTATTACACCAGCCCGATGAAGCTATTCGGTCGCTTGGGACTGAGCCTAATGGGACTGGGGCTACTTTCGCTGTTCGCGGTGGTGGCTTTCAAGCTGTACGCCGCGGTCGATATGACCGGCAATCCGCTGCTCCTGCTGGGGGTGATGCTCGTCTTGATGAGCATTCAAGCCCTGAGCGTCGGTTTGATGGGGGAGTCGGCTACCCGTTTGTACTACACCCGCGACGCGCGGCGGCCATTCACTATCCGCGAGATCCTGGGGCAGTCGATTGGAGACCGCGATTCCGAGGCAGCGACGATTCCCTACCTGCCCGCCCCTCGCCGAGCCTTCGGCAAGCGAGTTGCCTAGGGGACTCCCATGCCATTCTCGCGTTCTGCCCAATCTGATCGCCGTCGGCGGGTGATGCGTGAAGCCGTTGCCGCCGATGCCAGTTTTGCTTCGGAAAGTGTCCGCGCTCGACGCAAGCGTACCCTGGAACGACAACTGGGTGAGGAAGCGGATCTATCGCGTGATCGCAACGATCCTGGGTATAGCCAGGCCGTTCGCCGCGCTTGCCAGCAACGCCTGGTGCAGTTGATCCCGGTCCGACGCAGTCGTCTGTGGATGGCCATCGGCATGGCATGGCTGTTATGGTCTGGGCTGTTGGTGGCCCACTATTTCATTCATATTCGTTCCACCCTGCCAATCGCAGACTGGCCGGTCAGCTACCTCTTGCATCTCCGCTCTCCCCATGGGATTGCCCATTGGCTGGGTAGCCAATTGTGGATGCTTACCGGTTTGGCAGCCTTCATGGTTTTCCAGTTACGCAAGCACAAACTGGATGACTACCGAGCTAAATATCGACTCTGGGCCGTGCTGGCGCTGGCCGCCTGGTTCTCCAGCCTGGATGTCTCCAGTTCTGCCCTCTATTTGCTCGGACGGACGTTGGATCCTTGGACGACGCGCGAAATTGGTTATTCGGGATGGACGTTGGTCCTGGCTAGTTTTGCCGCCGTGATTGGGGTACTCGGCCTGCGTTTGTGCAGCGAGTTGAAGGTTGCCCCGCTGGGATTGATTTTCTGGTTGACGGGCTTGATCGCATGGGCGAGCAGCGCTTTGCTGGGAACGGGGCTGGTCAAGTCGCCGTGGGAATCCGCGATGACCGACCTGATTGTCGGCGGTACGTGGTTGGGAGGAATCCTGGCCGTGTTCCTGGCGGCTGGGATCTATCTGCGACATATCTACATGGAGGCGCAGCGGCGGTTCATCATGCGTCAGCGGTTGGTCCAATCTCCATCGCGTTGGTCGCTACCCCTTTGGAAACGCCAAGAAGAT
The DNA here is from genome assembly GCA_044371435.1 of Pirellulaceae bacterium. Taxonomy (GTDB): domain Bacteria; phylum Planctomycetota; class Planctomycetia; order Pirellulales; family Pirellulaceae; genus JAIYDQ01. The sequence goes on from JBILTQ010000056.1 coordinate 13,981, forward strand.
TTCGAGGCCGCCGAGGGACTGGAGGGAGTCGCAACCGTCGGCTCGCGAACGACCAGCGAGGCTCGCCGCGGCCACGAAGAGGATGACGAAGATCTCGACGAGGATGAAGATGCAGCGGTCGATGGCGAAACTGTCCGGGTTCGCCGGCGGTTCCGTCTGCCGGCCTGGCCGGTTTCCTGGCGCAGGAAGAAGAGCCCGGTTGAGGCGGCGGCGACCGAGTCGGAGCGTGATACTCCGAGCAAGCCCCAGCCTTCGAAGGCCAAGGCGGAATTCGACAAGCCTCGCTCGGAAACGCCCGCCGCGAAAAAATCGGCGACTACCCAAAGTTGGTGGCGATTGCCTCGCTGGCGGTCGGATCCCAAGCTGGGCGAGGACTACTCGGATATCGCCGCCGAAAAACGTGTTCGCGATCAAGGCTTCGATCAGCCGATGCCCAAGAAAGCCGGCTGGTTCGCAAAGAAATTTTCCAAGCCTAGTCCCCAGTCCGAGGCCGGAGATTCGTCCAAATCCTCGGCGTCGCGTTCCGCCGCGGATCGCTCCACTTCGACTGCCGAGGCGACCACGAAACGGCGATGGTTCCAGCGCAAAGCTGCGGCCAGCGCGCGCACCGAGGGAACTCAGCCTGCGGAGCGGCGGAAATTTCGTTGGATATTCCGGCGAGGCAAGCAGGCCGTAGCGGTCGCGACGCCGAAAACCGTGAACCCCAAGAAACCTAAATTTTCGCTCAAATTCAGCCAGTGGTTCAGTTTTCTCGAAGGGCTGAAACTCAAGCCTCCGAGCAAAACGCCCGCAGCCTCCCCGGCCCCGTCGGCTTTCCCCTCGAGTTCGGCGGCCCAGCGGCACGAGGCGATGCCGGTGAGTTCCGCCTCAGCCGATGATGGACTCAGCTACGACGAGGATGAGGACAATGCGTCGGGGAGCTACCGTGGCCTGAGCAAGGCTGAAAGGAAACGGCTCAAGCGGCAGCAGCAGGAAAACCGTCGCGCCGCATAGGCTGCGGTCGCCGTAGGCGTCCTGCCAGGGAACTCGAAACGGGCGCTCACTGACCGCCTTCGGTCCTCTTGGACCACCATGGCAACTGCACCCCGCCATCCATGGTCATGGTGCTGCCGGTCATGTAGGCGGCTTCCTGACTCAAGGAGAAGCAGATGCCGTGGGCCATCTCTTCAGAAGATCCCAAGCGGCCAAGTGGCAGCGATTTGGCTCCTTCGCGAAGCTGTTCCTCGCTGAAAAACTTGCGTTCGCCCGGGGTATCGATCCAGCCAGGGTGAAAAACATTGACCCGGATACCATGCTTGACCAATTCGATGGCTGCCGTCCTCGACATCTGATCGATGGCGGCTTTGGCCATGTTGTAAGCCATGGCGGTCGGGAAGGGGATCAATGCGTGCGGGGAACTGACGATGGTGATCGCCCCACCCTTTCCCTGCTTGACCATCTGCTGGGCGGATGCCCGCAACCCGTAGAAAGCCCCCCACATCGAAACATCGACGGTTCGACGAAAGCCTTTCATGTCGGCCTCCAGCATCAGCTGCCGATCGCTATAAGCCGCATTCGAGACGAACAGGTCAAGGCTACCGAAAGCCTCCACCGTCTTCGCGACCATCGATTCGACGGCGGCTTGATCGGAGACATCGCAAGCCACGATGAGGGCCTTGCGTCCAAGCTTTTCGATTTGGGCGGCGACTTCTTCGGCATCCTGTCGGCTAGCACTGCAATTCACCGTGACGTTAGCTCCACCACGGGCCAGTTCGATCGCCACCGCTCGACCAATGCCTTTCGAGGAACCGGTGACCAGAGCATTCTTTCCTTCAAACGAGTAGTACATCGCTTTGAACCTTGAAAACGTTGAGCTTACCTAGGGTGTGTCATCATACACAGGTTGTTATACTTTCGGGATGAAGCAACACCTTTTTTTGATCGGTTACCGGGGAAGTGGCAAGACCACCATCGGTCGGCGGTTGGCGGACCGCTGGCACCTGCCGTTCACCGACAGCGATGAATGGATCGAACGCCAGGCTGGCAAGTCGATCCGATCGATCTTTGCCGAAGACGGTGAGGAGTCCTTTCGAGCTTTGGAAGTGCAGGCGATCGAGCAGCTCAGCCTGGCGGTCCAGCCCAGTGTTATTTCGCTGGGAGGCGGCGCGATCTTGCGTTCGGAGAATCGTCGGCGGTTGCGGGAAAGGGGGCTATCGGTCTGGTTGCAGGCATCCCCCAGCGAATTAGCTCAGCGAATTCAAGCCGATCAAACGACCGCCGATCGTCGTCCGGCCCTGACCACGCTGGATGGGATCGAAGAAATCATTCAAGTCTTGAAGCGACGCGAACCTTGGTATCGCGAAACCGCCGACTTGTCGGTCGATACCAGCGGAAGACCGTTGGAAGCGATCGTCGATGAAATCGCTGCCTGGATCGGCAAGTTGGAAATACCTCTTTTCCCCAAGAGGCCCGACGGCGGATGACGCATTGGCTGGGATGGGATATTTCGGTGCGGGTGGGACTGGTAGGGTTGATCGGCCTGCTGATCGCTCCCTGGGTCAACTGGGCGATTTACAACTTGGCTTATGGACCACGGCCAATCAGCCCTTGGTTTCGCCGACGCTACCTCCCGCTGGCCTCGGGCGATGCCCAGTGGCAGGAGTTCCTGGCGGATGCCCAGCACTGGTCGCGCGCGCACTGGCCGATCCTTGGCTGGTGGACGTTGCGGGATGAATCACGGTATTTCGGGAAGTATTTCTGGCTGCGTCCCTGCTGCCTGGAAGTCTTCTTCCCCTTGTGCCTGGCATGGTTGTACTGGTACGAAACCAGCGGTGGGTTGCTTCCGCGTCTGGCTTTGCCTCCATCCGTCGAGATGCAAACCTGGTTGCATCTCCAGTTTTTTGCCCATGCCATCCTGGGTACCGCGATGACCATCGCTACCTTTATCGATTTCGATGAACGGACTATTCCCGACAGCATCACCATCCCGGGTACCTTGTTCGGCTTGATCGGCGCCGCCTGTAGTTCTTGCTGGCACCTGCCCATCGACCTGACCTCCACCTTGACCAATGCTTGGCCGAGTGCATTGACGTATGATGCTCCGTGGCGGTTCGTCACCTATGGCGGTAGCAGTGCCCTGGGATTGGTCTTAGCGAGTTGGAGCTTATGGAGCTTGGGCTTGTTGGATCGACGCTGGATCCTCCGTCGCGGTCTATGGAAGGCCTGCCAGTATTTTTTTGCTCGGCTGATCCGCAATCCTTCGACCCGGTGGCTGCTCGGGATGTGGTTGCTCGGTAGCCTGTTGCTGGTCGCGGTCTGGCCGCGACTGGAAACAGAACACCAACAATCGCTGCTGTCCAGTGCGGTGGGAATGGTGCTGGGCGGCTTCACGGTTTGGGTGGTGCGATGGGTAGCCGGAACAGCCTTGGGAGTCGAAGCTCTCGGTTTTGGCGACGTTACCCTGATGGCGATGGTCGGCGCTTTTTTAGGATGGCAGCCAGCCATGATCGCTTTCTTCCTCGCGCCGATGATCGCCTTGCTTTTTGTCGGTGTCCGCTATCTGATCACCGGCGATAATCAAACAGCCTTTGGTCCCTACCTCTGTGCCGCAGTCCTAACCACGCTGCTCTTTTGGGACAACTTGTGGAACCATTATTTCCAAGACATGCTGGAAGTCGTTGGTCCTTTGATTTTTCAAATCCTGTTTGCCGGCTTGCTGCTGATGGGAGGGCTGCTGGCCTGTTGGCGATTGATCAAAGAGATCCTGTGGCGAACCACCGAGCGTTAATGCTGGCCGAAGGTTGTTCGCGATCCATCCGAAAAACCGTCATCTGGATCGATGCGAGGAGAGCATGCCAGCCAAGAAGGATTGCCTAGGGCTAGCCGCGACCAACCAAGGCGGACGATACGGCGTGCTGCTCGTCGATAGCCAGGGAAGGTGTACCCTCCGGCGGCGATACTGGCCACGCTGGCCCAGCCTGTGGGATCAATGGCTGGACGAACACTGGCGGCGGCCTCCGAGCGGCAGTCTTCGGCTATACTATAACCTTCCCCGTTCCACCCCAGGTTTTATGGTCCTGGCCTATGCTCAGGCCGGCCCACGCACCAACCTCGCCACGCTGCGTGCGGGGTTGCAGCAGTTGGAGGAAATCGCCGTCGTTCGTCAACTCCAGGCGATCGTCTGCCAGGCGACCCATCGCAAGCTGACCGACCGGGTGATGCAGTATTTTGGCTACCAACGACATGCCTTCAGCTTGCCTGGGCGACATTACATCAAGCGTTTGCGTCCTACCGGGAAAAGTCCAGAGATACCATGATCCGCCCAGCCCTCGCCTTGCTGTCGATCTTCGTTTTCATCCCCTGGGAGACTGCGGCCACCAGCGAGCCGGCGATACCGCGAAGCAACATCCTATTTATCATCGCCGACGATCTGGCGACGCGATTGGGGTGCTATGGCGACCCCGCCGCCATCACGCCGCACCTCGATCAGTTAGCGAGCGAAGGAGTCCTCTTCACGCACGCCTACTGCCAGGGGGCTGTCTGCACTCCCAGTCGAACATCGTTCATGCTCGGGCTGAACAACCTTCATGCTAATCCCAGCCACTTTATCAAGCATCCGGAAACGATCACCCTTGGCCGTTGGTTCCGCGAACATGGTTACCAAACCTGCGCCATCGGCAAGATCGATCACGATGATCCCAACGATGCCTACACCGATCCCCACGCTTGGGATGTTCGGGTCCAGCGTGAAGCCATGCAACCGACCGGCGGCCTGAAACTCCAGGGTTGGCATGAAGATCTGGGGCGAAAGCGTCAGACCATCTCCTTTATCGGAACCAGCCCAGATCCTCGCAGCAACCCTGACCATCTCCGCACCGACCGCCTACTGCAATTTTTTGAGAAGGAACGCGACACCGACAAGCCGTTTTTTGCTGCTATCGGTTATCACGCGCCGCATGTGCCGTGGTACTCGGTGCAAACCTATTTCGATGCTCACGCCTCGTCCAAGTTCAGCTTGGAGGCGACGCCTCCGGATGCTTCCCCCCTGCCGACCGGCTCGCTCCTCCGCGAGCCCGGGTTGGAGATGAGTGAAGCCCAGCAGCTCGTAGGCATGCGGGCATATTACGCCGCCGTGACCACCTTGGACGCGGAAATCGGTCGCCTTCTCCATCATTTGCGGCTACGCGGTGACTTGGAGAACACGCTGATCGTCTTCACCAGCGATCATGGTTATCACCTGGGTTGGCGCGGTCAGTGGTGCAAGCATAGCCTGAGCGAGCAAGTCTTGCGTGTGCCGCTGATCGTGCGTCATCCTCAGGCTAGCTCAGGGCTCAAGGTTGCAGGTGCGCAAGCCGCGGGGATTGTCGAATTGCTCGACCTCTTCCCCACCTTCTGCGAGTTTGCCGGGCTTCCTG
>JBILTQ010000356.1:0-5834 GCA_044371435.1 Pirellulaceae bacterium
CTTGTGGTACAGCTGGATGAAGCGCACCCCGCGTTCAGCCAGACGCCTGGCGAGCAGGCAGTTGGAGGCGAACGAGCCGTCCCCGGGCTGGCAACCGTAGAGCTCGAGCGTGGCCTGATCCTCCTGAGCAATATCCATCAACTCGGGGACGCTGGCCTGCATTTGGAACGCCATTTCATACTGAGCAATCCGCGTCGCGATTTCCGGATCCGGTGCCTGCTGCGCGTACTGTCGATTCAGGGCATTGATAGCCGCTACATCGTCCGCCTGCCGCTGGCGGTCGATGCCGGGAGGATTGGTCAGGTAGAGTACCGGATCGCCTTTGCCCCGCAGTTGCACTCCCTGGTGCTTAGACGGCAGAAACCCACTGCTCCACTGGCGGGCGGCGATCGGTTGGTTCTGCCCACCCTTGCCCAGCGAGGTCAAGACGACGAAGCCGGGTAAATCCTCGGCTTCGGTCCCCAAACCATAGGTCACCCAGGCCCCCATGCTCGGTCGCCCGGCGATTTGCGAGCCGGTGTTCATGAACATGTGGGCCGGATCATGATTGATGGCCTCGGTGGTCATCGAGCGGACGATGCAGATGTCGTCGATCACCGAGCCCAAATGCGGGAAGAGGCTACAGATTTCGATCCCGTTCTCGCCAAAGGGAGCGAAGGGATGTTGCGGCCCAAAACACAACAAAGGCTTCCCTTGCAGCTGCGCCAGTTGTTGCCCCTTGGTCAGCGACTCCGGCATCGGTTGGCCATGCAATTCGGCCAGCTTCGGTTTCGGATCCAAGGTCTCCAGTTGCGACGGTCCGCCGGCCATCGTCAACCATAAAACCCGTTTGGCTTTGACCGGTAAAGGCGGGGGATCCAGGACCCCGCGACTGGAAGCCGCTTGGGCCGGCCGCCCCAGCCAGGCCAAGGCCACCGCCCCCAAGCCTTGACTGCTCTTGCCGAGGAAAGCTCGGCGGGCCAACGGATGAAAGGCTGGAAATTTCATAGCAAAACCTCGTCGATGACACGCGCGCCTTCGACCCCAGTCAAGCGGGCATCGAGGCCTTGAAATTTGAAAGTGAAGGCTTGATGATCGATCCCCAGCAGCCGCAGCATGGTAGCATGTAGGTCGTGTACCGTGACCACGTTCTCGATGGCCGCGTACCCTAAATCATCGGTCGCCCCCAGCACCAAGCCGGGCCGAACGCCAGCGCCTGCTAACCATACCGTCATGGCCTTGTTGTGATGATCGCGCCCTACTGGTCCTTTATTTCCTTGCCTCATCGGGGTACGACCAAATTCCCCTGCCCAGACGATCAAGGTTTCCTCCAGCAAGCCTCGGCGCTGGAGATCCATGATCAAGGCGGCGCAGGGGCGATCGATCTCCTTGGCCCGCAGCGGTAACTCTTCGCGGAGCAGGCTGTGATGGTCCCAATCGCGGTGATAGAGCTGAATGAAGCGAGAACCGCGTTCGACCAACCGCCGCGCTAACAGACAATTCGAGGCAAAGGAACCATCGCCAGGCTCACATCCGTAAAGCTCCAAAAGGTGGCGGCCTTCATCGCGGAGATCCATCAACTCGGGGATACTGGCCTGCATCTGAAAGGCCATCTCATACTGAGCAATCCGGGTAACGATCTCCGGATCCCCCTGCTCGGCCGCGTACAGCCGATTCAGCTGGCCGATCGCCTGAACGTCTTCCGCTTGCCGCGACCGATCGATCCCCGGCGGATTATTGAGGTACAGCACCGGATCGCCCTGGCTGCGCAACTGTACCCCTTGATACTTCGAAGGCAGGAAGCCGCTGCTCCACTGCCGAGCTGAGATCGGTTGCGGAGAACGCCCTTTACCGGTCGATACCAGGACAACGAAGCTCGGTAGATTCTCCGCCTCGCTTCCCAAGCCATAGGTAATCCACGCCCCCATGCTTGGCCGCCCTGCAATCTGCGAGCCGGTGTTGATGAACATATGAGCCGGGTCATGATTGATGGCCTCGGTCGTCATCGACTTGATGATACACAACTCATCGACCACCTTCCCCAAGTGCGGCAACAACTCCGAGAGTTCCGTCCCCTCCCGACCGTGGCGTTGGAAGCGAAACTGTGGGCCTTGACAGATCAAGGCTTGGCCTTGTAGCTGCGCCAGTTGTTGGCCTCGCGTCAACGACTCGGGCATGACTTGGCCGTCCATCGCCGCTAGTTTCGGCTTGTAATCGAACAGCTCCAATTGGGACGGCCCGCCCGCCATCGTCAGCCAAATGACTCGCTTGGCCTTGGCTGGATACGCAAGCGAGCTCAGGTTGCCCGGGATGGCGGCCCGCGCAGCGCTGCCAGGCAACAACGACGCGAGCGAGAGCCAACCCAGCCCCTGGGAGCCGCGGTGCAGGAACGCCTTTCGATGAAGGTGAGTCGCAAAATCCAGCATGCTTACGATCGGGTGATGGTCTCGTGAAGATTCAGCAGGATCCGCGCAACGTGGGTCCAAGCTGCAAACTCGTCAACCGCCAAACCGTCGGGGCTGCGAGCCAGGCCGACCTGCAGCAATGCCTGGGCGGCCTGGCGATCCTGCTGGTAGTCTGATCGTCGGCCCGCCAGCAATGGCAACAAGGCTTGACTCTCTTGAGCCGTCGGCGGGCGTTGCAGGGCTTGCTGCCATGCCCAGTTCAACCGCTGCTGATCGTTGTCGGCCGATGCTTGCAAGATACGGGCGGCAAAGGCCCGAGCTGCTTCGACGTAGGTTGGGTCGTTCAACAACACCAACGCCTGCTGCGGAATGTTCGAACGATTGCGTTCAGCACAACACTCTTCGCGGCTAGGAGCGTCGAAGGCCAACAGGCTTGGGTGGAGGAAACTTCGCTGCCACCAGGTGTAGAGGCCACGACGATACTGGGCTTCCCCGCTATCGGTCGGATAGGTCCGGGGGGGGAAATTCAGATTCTCCCAATAACCATCCGGTTGATAGGGTTTGACGCTTGGACCGCCGATCTTCGGAACCAACAGGCCCGAAACCGCCAGGGCATAGTCGCGAACCAATTCAGCCTCCAAGCGAAAAGGGCTCTGGCGTCCCAATTCCCGATTGTAAGGATCGCGGGCCATCTGCTCGGCGCTCGCCGTCGAAACCTGCCGATACGTTTGGCTGGTCACGATCGTCCGGACCATATGCTTCATGTCCCAACCGCTATCCATGAATTCGCAAGCCAACCAATCGAGCAAAGCTGGATGGACAGGCGGTTCGCCTTGGGCTCCCAAATCATCCAGCACTTTGCTCAGCCCGGTCCCGAAAAACTGCTTCCACAGACGGTTCATTACCGTCCTGGCAGTCAAGGGATTGTCGCGGGATACCAACCACTTCGCGAGGTCCAAGCGGTTAAGCTCACGTCCCTCGATCTGGGGTCGCGGCAGGTAATGCGGCAGGGCCGGCTTGACGACCTCACCGCTTTCATCCATCCAGTTCCCGCGCGGCAGGAGACGGACCAGCCGCTGGTTGCTATCGCTGATACTCACCAGGCACCGCGGGGCCGCCCGCTCGAAATCATCCTTGGCCTTCTCGGCAGCGGCGATCTGCACCCGTAGGTCGCTCAACTCCGGAGCGATCTGCTTGAAAGCCGAAGCCAGTCGACCCTTCTCCGCCACACTCCGCGTGTCGTCAGGCTTCCGCAGGATGGTTGCGATCCCCTCAGGCGGGACGGGGATCTTCGGGGCCTCGATCGGCAGCGGCTGACTGGTAGCGCTCAACCGCAAGTTGGCGATCTCATGGTTCTCCCCATGACGGAAACTGATGACGAAGGAAAGGGTCGCATCCTCGACATCCAAAGGCTCGGCCAATTCCAGATACAAGGCTTGATCGCTTCCGGTGCTCCCCAGTACCCCCCACCCATTATTTTGCACCCCGTCGATCCCATCGATAGCGGCGGCCGGTGGGAAATCCGATTGAGCAAAGGTCGCCGTGGCTGAGCGGATAGCGACTGGCTCGCCCTGATCGCGCTGGATCGCAATTTCAGTTAAAACAAAATTCCCGTTAGCGGCCAAGCCGATCGCCGGCGACTTATCCCGGATGGCCTCAATCCGAAAACCGGTGACTCCGGCCTGCGTCCACTTGGCCTTCACCGTGTAGATCTCAGTCCCATCATTCTGGTTCCTCGCTGCGCGCTTGGCGTCGACTGTCCCACGAATCGTTCCGTCCCGGTCCACTTTGAGCACCACATTCTTCTGGTGGGCAACCGCCGTCGCCGGCTTGAGCACCGACCAGGCGCCCGCATTTTGCAAGACCTGGCGAGCGGTTTCCTCCCACTGCTGCTGCGCGACAGCGAGCTCGGGATAAGGCCGGTCGAACTCGGCTTGCAGCGAGGCCAGGTGTTGCTGCATGCTATCCCACTGCTGCTGGCCAGACTCATCCAAGACCATCATCCCCTCTTCGCGTCGTCCGAGGATGGGCTCCTTGATATCGGCGAAAAAAGCCCCCAGCGAGTAAAAATCACGCATGGTAAAGGGATCGAACTTATGGTCGTGGCATTGGGCGCAACCGGTGGTTTGCCCAAGCCAGGCCGCCCCGATGGCCCGCACACGGTCGGTCAGCATCCGCTGCTCGTAGTCCTTCGGCTGCGCTCCCCCCTCTTCGGTCGAGAGCAACAAAAGGTTGAAGGCGGAACCGACTCGCGTTTCCTGACTGGCCTGCTCCATCAGATCGCCAGCCACCTGCTCGATAGTGAAGCGATCGAAAGCTTTATTATCGTTGAAGCTCCGGATCACCCAATCGCGATAGGGCCAAACATTCCGCGGATTGTCGCTGTGATAGCCGATGGTGTCGGCGAAACGGACCACGTCGAGCCAACCGATCGCCATCCGCTCTCCATAGTGGGGATTCCGCAGTATCCGCTCGACCAACTGCTCATAAGCATCGCTCGACGGATCGGCGACAAAGGCCTCGACCTCCTCCGGGGTAGGAGGTATACCGAGCAAATCCGCATGAAGTCGACGGATCAACGTCCGGCGGTCGGCCGCTGGCGAAGGCGACAAGCCGACTTGCATCAAACGCTGATGGACCAGAGCATCGACAGGATGCTTTCCGCTGGGCACCTCGGCCTTGACCGGAGGTTCGTAGGACCAGTGCTGCTGGTACTCCGCCCCCTCCGCAATCCAACGCTGCAGCCACTGCTTCTGCTGGTCGCTCAATTTTTTATGGGCCGTCGGAGGTGGCATCACCAAGTCGGGATCGCTGTGAAAAACCCGCTCGATGATCAGGCTCTGCTCGGGTTTCCCAGGCACGATGGCTTGATGCGAAACGGCTTCCTCACGTACATCCAACCGCAGGTCGGCCTCGCGATGGTTCGGATCGGGACCATGGCAGTACCAACAGTGGTCTGAAAGGATCGGCCGAATATCCCGATTAAATTCCAAGGGCGAAGCCGCCGGAAGGACCGAAAACGATGCCAGCCATACCGCCAAGAGATAGATAGTTCTCATACGCTTTTGTCTTTAGCCAAACCCGATCACCAGGCAAGCCGGCGATTCGCAAAATTGCCAGTAGAAAGAAGCCGCTTACGGACACAAGCCTTCCGCCTGTATCCCGCTTTCTCCCTTATTGTTATCCAGCAAACAACCCGAGCCAAGGCGATGGTCTCTCCGCGAGGACCGTGCCTGGCCCAGGGCTACGTGCGCGTGAAGATCGAACCGCTTAGCGTCCCGGTACTATCGGCGAACGATTCGGCTTCGATCTCCAGCGAGCGAAGGATGCTTAAATAAAGATTGGAAAGGCGAGCATCATCCTGGTGCCAATAAGTCCCATGCTGTAGACCCATCCGCCCGCCGCCAGCCACCAAAGTCGGGAGGTTGGTGGAATTATGGGTAGTGCTGG
>JBILTQ010000357.1:0-5831 GCA_044371435.1 Pirellulaceae bacterium
GTTGGAAGGGGGAATGGCTCCCGCCCAGCCAGGGATTACCAGGTCGCATCCGCGCGGTGCCGTGCCTGGTGGGTCGCAAGAATTCGGATCAGGACAAGCCGTTGATCCATTATGGATTGACGGTCCGCCGACTGGATGATTTCAGTCTGGGGACTTTACCGCCGCGTGCGCGGCTGCGGCTGGTTTTTCGCGCGGAGCGTTCGGCTCGGCTGCAGATCCTCTTGGGGTTGACGGACCAGGATGGCAGGTTTGGCGGGAATTTCGAATATCAAACTCGATGGGAGGCCAGTACCGCTCGGCTGGACGGTTGGCGTGAACTGGTCGTGCCGCTCGCCGACTTCCGACCGCTGATTCGGCACTATCCGGGAATGGCCAAGGGGGGGCAACCGCAACTGATGATGATTACCACCTTGACCGAGGATGTTGGCCTTGAAGTGTCCGAAATTGCGATCGCCCCAGAGGAAGCCACATGAGTACCCTCAGTCATCGTCGTCGCGTCTTACGCGGGCTTGGAAGTGTCATCGCTTTGCCATGGTTTGAATCGCTGGGAGCTAAGCAAGCGAAGGCTGGCTCTACGCAACGCCCGCCAAGGCGTTACGCTTTTCTTTACACCCCCAATGGCTATTACCAACCGACCTTTGTTCCCAGCCAAACCGGGGTGGATTGGGAATTGCCTCCGGCGCTCGAACCGCTAGCCGATATCCAGTCAGCGGTGACCTTGGTGACCGGCTTAGACCGGAAGTTTGTGCCTGGCACGGGGGTCCATGCGCAGTGCGGGTCGTGCTGGTTGACCTCGTCAGCTCCTCAGGAAACGCTCGATGGGGGCTTCCCGACGAACACGACGCTCGATCAATGGATCGCCCGCGAGTTGGGGCAGGGTTGCCCGCTGCCCTCGTTGGAGTTGAGTACGAACGATTTTCAGGACAACAAGGAGACGAAGTACTTCGAGTGTATTTCGTGGTATGGACCGGGGCATGCGGCCAGTACCGAAAAGAATCCCCGTCAGGTGTTTCGCCGACTCTTTGGTCAGGCAGCGGGTGGCTCGCTGCAGCGGAGTGTGCTCGACGCCGTCTTATCCGATGCGCGTGGGCTGCGTCGCCAGTTAGCTGGCGACGATCGAAAGAAGCTGGACGAGTATCTGGCCTCGGTGCGTGAAACCGAGAGTCGTATTCAACGATCGGAGTCGGCCAATGCTCGTCTCGGCCCACCACCCCTGCTGGAACCGAGCGGCATCCCCGAAAGGCGCGATGACTACCTACGATTGATGGGGGATTTGATCGTACATGCTTTCCAGCTGGACCTGACACGCGTGGCGACGCTGCTGATCGATCCCGAGCGGTGGGACAGCCCCCGGATGTTTCATGGGGTCTTCGACAAACCGCAGAATCATCATGTCCTGACCCATACCAAAGGGGCGGAAGCCAAGGACAAACTGACGCTCATCGATCGCTTTCATGTGGCCCTCTTCGTTTATGTCGTCGAGAAGCTCCAATCGATCGTCGAGGGGGAAGGGAGTTTGCTCGACCGCACCACGCTCGTGATGGGAAGCGGCATCAGCGATGGGGACTCGCACAATTACGCCGACCTTCAGGTGTTGCTAGCCGGTGGGGGGCTGCAAGGCGGGCATTATCATTATGCCGGCGATCGGCCGTTGGCTGACTTATGGTTGACGCTAGCGCTTCAGGCCGGCATCAAGTGCGACCGTTTCGCTGACAGCACCTGTTCGATCGGAGAGTTGCTCTGATGAAACGTCGTTCTTTTCTCGGACAAGGCTTAGCCACGTCGGTGGCTGTATTGAGCCCCCAGGCTCGTTCGATGGCATCGCCCCCGCCTCAGTCCGCTTTCGTCGGCGTGCAGATCCATCCTTTCAGTTTCTACGATGAGGGCCCCGAGCGGGTGCTCGACCTGCTGCAGGAAACCGCCGGCATCCAAGCTGTGCTGGTTTACTCGCACTTGTATGCGGCGGACCAGAGTGTCCCGAAGGAGGTCCTGGCCCACGATCATCCGGGCTTCCTGCCGGTGGAGCCAAGTTCGCGGCGTTATCGCCGGGTGTGGGTACGGCATGATTCCAAGGCTTTCCATGGAATGGCCTTGCAGCACCCCTGGGCGGAACCGGAGGCGGAGTACGCCGGCAAGGATTTGTTTGCCGAACTCGCACCGTTGTGCCGCAAGCGCGGGATTCGTTTGATGGGCCGCATCCTCGAACCCAAGCGGACTTCTTCCAGCAATGGAATCATCAATTTCGAACACACCTTGGCTATCGATATCGATGGCCAACCAGCCAAGGTCGCCTGCTGGAATCATCCGGATTACCGAGCTTTCTGGGAAGCGACCGTCAGCGACGCGTTTCGCCAGAATCCTCTCGAAGGTTATATGCTTGGAGCCGAGCGGACCGGACCGCTGTATCGGCTGATCCAGGCCGGCGAGCGGCCGACTTGTTTCTGTCGGTATTGCCAGCAGCGGATGAAGCAAAAAGGGATCGACCAGGCTCGACTGCGAGAGGGTTACACTGCCTTGGCGGCTTGGATCGGCGGGATGCGAAGGGAGTCGCAACGCCCCAGCGACGGCGCTTTGGTCGTCTTCCTCCGGCTACTGATGCGTTTTCCCGAGGTCCTGGTATGGGAGCGTGAGTTCGCCTTGGCCTTGGAGGAGGCCCTGCAAGGACTTGCCGGAACGATCAAGGGGGTCAAGGCCGATGCTTTGATCGGACGGCATCTCGACCATCAGCAGTCAACTTGGGATATCTTTTACCGCGCAGCGATCAGCTATGAGGAGATTGCGGCAGGCATGGACTTCGTCAAACCGGTGGTCTATCACGATATCGCCTCTCCCCGGGTCCGCGAGTGGATGATTGGACAGTTTACCAAGTCGATCCTCTCCGACCTTTCGCAAAGCCAGGCCCTCGATCTTTACTACGCAGTCTTTGGTCTGGACGCCGCCAAAGAGCCGGCCTTGGAAGCGATGTTGCAGGGTAGCTTTTCCCCCGATTACGTATTCCGTGAGACCAAACGTTGCGTCGACGGGGTGCAGGGGAAGGCCCGCGTCTATCCAGGTATCGGTTTCGATATTCCGTTTCATCGGCCGGATGCTCCGCCGCGGGTCCATCCAAGCGATCCCGCGGTCTTGAGGGAAGCGGTAAAGCAGACGTTTCGCGCGGGAGCGGACGGGCTCATCATCTGCCGCGAGTACCAGGAGATGAAGATCGCGAATTTGCGAGCGATCGGCCAGGCCTTACAGGAGCTCCCACATGGATAAGCCGCACTCCACCTTCGTCTTTCCTCCTGCGATGATTGGCTTGGTACTCTTGGGATGGGCTTGCTTGGCTTGGAGGGTACTGGCCGAGTCGCCGTCGGAGGAACAGCGCATCGCCGACGCCATGGCTTCGCGAGCAGTTGGCAGCCGCATCCTCTATGACGACCAAGGGCATGTGGTCAAACTTGCCCTTTCGCGGCACCGCGAGGGGGCGACGGATGATGGCGACTCGCTGCCGCCCGGGGTAGGCGATGCAGATTTCACGGAGATCCTCAAGCTGAAGCGATTGGAAGCGGTGTTTCTCGAGAAGATGCCGTTGAGCGATTCCAGCTACGCCCGGCTAGGCCAACTCGAACAACTCCGCGATGTCCGCATTCATTATCCGACCCAAGCCAAACCGTTACCGCACACCTCGCCTTACACGGCTACTGATCGTTTTGCCCAGTTTATCAATCGCTTGCCGAACCTGCGTATCCTGCAGCTCAAGCACATCTTCGGAATGTCCGGTGACGGGATGGTCGGGTTGCGACCTCAGCCGGAACTAGAGCATCTCGAGATCGATACGGTCTGCGCCAAGTCGAGTGCTGTCCCGTTCGTTGTCGCCGCCAAGCAGTTGCGCAATCTTCAGGTTCATCGCTGTGAGTGGACCGATGCCGAACTGCAGCAGGTTTTGGTGGCCTTGCCGAAACTGGAGGTGCTCGAACTGAAACCCAAGCGGGTATCCCAAGATCCGATTGGCGTTCATAGTCTTCGGGGACTGATCCATTGTCGCCAGCTCCAACTCCTGCAGCTGGTCGGAGACTGGGTAGACATCCCCTATGAGCATGGCTTGGATTACCTCGCGCAGTTACCAGCGCTGGAACAGGTGAACCTCCTGTTGCCAGGGATCACGATCGATAGCGAGGTCGTGCAGCGACTCCATCGCGCCCGGCCGGAGGTACTGATCCGAGCAGCCGGGGAAGCCGTGGGAGGAAAACCCGGGCAGAAGAGTCGCGGGGTTGATGATGGCTACGATTGGGGTGGCAAAGTCACCACGCACGGATAATCCAGGGAAGCGAGGAAGGCTCGGTTATGAAGGTAAAGCGGCAATCGTTCCTGTGGGTGTTACTGATCTTTGGTTTCGTCGGCGATCGCTCATCGGCGTTGGCTTGGGATTTTGCCGATGATATCCGTCCGCTGTTAGAGAAGCATTGCTGGGATTGCCATGCCGACGAAGCGGAGCCGGTGGGCGGGGTGAACTTGGGCAGATTCCAAAGTGAGGCGGAGGTCCTGCAGGATCGCCAGGCATGGAAGGCGGTTTATGAGAAGCTCGAGTCGCATCAGATGCCGCCGCCGAAGGAAAGCCTCCAGCCGCTGGAGGAGGAACGACAGCGGATCCTGGCTTGGATTGAAGCGATGGCGGCCAAGCCGGACCCGAGGCTAGGTATGCGTGATCCAGGCAAGCCGATGCTGCGGCGTTTGACGCGTCTGGAATACAACAATAGCGTGCGCGACTTGCTAGGTTTGGAGATCGACATCTTCGCCTTCCCGGAGCGACTCCCCTTCGTCGATAAGGATTACTTCCAGCCGGCCAGCGGCCAGCTGGGGGAGGCAGTGGAGGTGCGTTTGCGCGAGTACGGTGCGCGTTATCCGGTGTTGTTGCCTCAAGCGGGCCTGGCCGGTGACCATCGAGCGGAGCATGGCTTCCGCAATCGCGGCGATGCGATGAACTTTTCACCGCTGCTGTTCGAACAGTATGCCGCGCTTGCTCGAGAGATCGCCGAGCATCCCGACTTGCCTCGTCGGAGCCGTCCCTTTGCCGAGTTGTTGGGGGTGGACTTCCAGCCACTTCCTGCTGCGGCTTCGAGGGCGGGAAAGCAGGTAATGGCAGGAAGTCTCCTCTCACCGTGTGTGGCACGCTTCGCCGCGGCTCGGGACAAGGTTCCGGTCAAAGCCGAGGGGAGCGCGGATAATGCACCCCACCAGTTTCGCGAGGATGTCGCCGAGGCTTTCGCTGAGGGTCGAGGGGGCGTGTGTGATTTACACTCAACCCTTGCCAACACTACCTTAGCGGGGAAGGGTGGTTTGCTGCGCGTTCCATATGGCGACGCCGGCAGCAAAACATTGACCATCAATCCGGATGCCGATCTTTGGATCGCCTCCTTCGCTACTGCGGAGCCGGTCTCAGGCAACCTGTTGCTTGCCAATCGTACGCGTCAGGAGAAGCAATACACGTTGACCTTTCGTCTCGAGGATGCGGCTGCCGATGAAAAAATTACCCGCCTCGCAATCTGTGTCCTGGGGCGCAAAGGTCAATCCGGACCAGTAACGCTCACCGCCAGCTATACCGATGGTAACTCGCTGCAGCTGACCGCCTCCATCGCCGAGGGGCCGTCCGGAACTACCTTCTTCAGTTTCGCCGCGGCGCCTGGCGAAGGGCTGAAGACGCTGAGCATCGATGGTTCGCAATTCAGCAGCGATTATGTGCTGGTCGATGACCTGGCCTTCATGACCTCGGCCGTACCTGTGGTCGGGCCGCGGCCTTACCAGCTCGAAGTCGTCTCCCGCGGGGACTACCTAAGCCCGCGGGAAAACGTCTC
>JBILTQ010000091.1:0-16622 GCA_044371435.1 Pirellulaceae bacterium
CTTGTGGATGATAGCGTATCCTACTACCAAAAGGCCAAACGAGATACGCATGAGCTTCGACTTACACTAACCGTTCGGCTGCTGCCAGCGGGATTCAACCAGGCGAATCCACGAGGATGGAGAAACTCTTGGACCGCTGCTACCTGCGAAGCTTCCATCTGCCACAAGTCGCCAAGAAGTCGTTGGCTTACGGCAAAGTACCAGCCCGTGCAACGTGCTTCTCGTCGAAGAACACCTATTCGATAACGGGTGGAGTCCGGGTAGTAGTGAACGGAATTCAGATTTCACTGACCGCGCGCACCCATTGGGGATCGTACTCCCGCTGCCACAAGTCGGCCGGGATCTCCTTATCCAGCAAGTGGCCGTCGCTAGCTCGAGTGTGGATCACTCGATCGGTACGATGAGCGATGTTGCCGAGATGGCATAACAAGGTGCTCTGATGGCCACTCAGGATTGGCTGCGCTAACAGCTCGGAGTTGTTTTGACGGACAGCTTCGACGAAGTTAGCGATATGCTCGGCTTGACCACTGGTGGTCTTCTCCTTTTCCTCGAGCACTTTGTGGTTGGGGTCGAGAATCCGATAGCTGCCGTCGCCGCCGATTTCCATATAACCCTCGGTGCCGTAGAAGGAAAGGAAGGGGCCGAGGCTTGTTTTCGTCAAAGACGAGCCTTGGTAAGTGATCTGCTTCTTTCCCTCAAATTCCCAGGCGACTTGCTGGATGTCTGGCGTTTCCTGGTCATCATCAAAGCCGTACCGGCCACCGGAACTTACCGTACGGATCGGGTAATCCACCTGCAATCCCCAGCGGCAAACGTCCAAGGCATGGATGCCGTTGTTCCCGAGTTCGCCATTGCCCCAGTGCCAGAACCAATGCCAATTATAGGGAACCACGTTCTCCTTGAAGGGTCGGCGAGGGGCGGGGCCTTGCCACAGGTCATAGTCGAGGTTGTTAGGTGGATTCGATGGCTGGGTAACACCGATGCTGCCGCGGAACCTGTCGAAGAAGGCTCGCGAGAGGTAGACGCGACCGATGACGCCTTGATGGAGTTTAGCGATTGCTTCCAGGATACCAGGGCAACTCCGCCGCTGTGTGCCGACTTGGACGCAGCGCTGGTATTTCTTGGCGGCCGCCACCATCCATTCGCCTTCCTGGGGATTATGACAGGCTGGCTTCTCGACATAGACGTGCTTGCCGGCTTTACAGCCAAGGATCGCGGCCGGGCCATGCCAATGATTCGGGGCAGCGCAAACCAGGGCGTCGACCGCTGGATCGTCGAGGATGGCGCGGAAGTCGGTCACCGGTTTGACGCTTTCGCTGAGAGCCTTCACCCCAGAGGCCACTCTTGCCGAATCTACATCGCAGACGTAGCGGAGTTCGACTCCGGGAACCTTCATGAAATCCTTGGCCAAAGCCAGTCCACGGGAGAGCCCCATGACGCCGACAACCACGCGGGTGGGCGAGGCAGCGGAGGGTGTCTGACCATGGAGGCAGGTTCGGGTACTCAAGGCCAAGCCGGCAGCCGATAGCGAGGTGGAGGTCAGGCCGAGGAATCGGCGACGGGCCTGTGTCAGGTCGCCAGGTTGGGAATGATTCATGGGAGTTTTACCGGATGCTAGAGAGGAAAGTTGGTGAAGGTTGTGGGGCTGGAAAACCGAGTTGTGGACCCTGCAAATTATAAACGCTCATTATGGGCGAAGTCGCCATCGGTGGTCCGATAAATGCTAAGATGGAGAGCCTGGCGGGAACTGGCTGGCGTTGGGGCGGCAAAAGTCGACCAGCTTTCCCGGCAGGTGGGTTTCTACCCTCGACCCAGCGTTCCTTCGTTCGTCCCCCTTTCCCTGGAATTCCTCGGCTGATCATGCTTCAACTCCCTGTCCGTCATTTGCACGGCCCCGGGCCTTCGCCTGTTCCTGATTCGGTCCTGAAAGCCTTGTCTTTGCCGTGCATCGGGCACATGGACCCGGAGTTCATGCGCGTGATGAATGAAGTCCGCGAGATGTTGCAACAGGTGTTCCAGACGGAAAACGCGATGACTTTGGCATGCAGCGGAACAGGTTCCGCCGGCGCTGAGATGCTGATGGATAATCTGGTGGAGCCTGGCGATGTCTGCTTGATCGGAATCAATGGGGTGTTCGGCGGTCGTCTCGCCGAGAAAGCTCGGCGGGCTGGCGGGGTGGTTCATACGATGGAAGCACCCTGGGGTTATGTGTTTGATCCCGACTCGATTATCGCCAAGGTCGAGGAACTGCGACCGAAGTTGGTGGCATTGGTTCACGCGGAAACGTCCACTGGGGCTTGGCAACCGTTTGAACAACTTGGCCGGGCGGTGCACCGTCACGGCGGGTTGATGGTGATGGACTGCGTAACATCGCTGGCCGGTTTACCGGTACGGATCGATGAATGGGAGATCGATGCGGCTTATTCCGGGACCCAGAAGTGCTTATCCTGCCCACCTGGCCTATCGCCTGTGACGCTGTCGGAACGCGCCATGCATAAGGTCAACCAGCGCAAGACTCCGGTCCATTCGTGGTATCTCGATTTAACGCTGGTCGGCAATTACTGGACGGGCAACCGCGCCTATCATCACACGGCTCCGGTCAATATGAATTTCGCTATTCACGAGGCGCTAAGGTTAGTGCTGGAAGAAGGGCTGGAGTCGCGCTGGGCTAGGCATCGTCGCGAACATGAGCGTCTCAAGGCAGGCCTAGAGAAACTTGGTTTCACCTACGCGTCGGATCCGGAACATTCCTTACCGATGCTCAACCTGATCCATATTCCACCGCATGTCCAGGACGAAGCCAGCGTGCGGAAGCGACTGCTTGAGGAATTCAACCTGGAGATTGGGGCGGGGCTAGGCAAACTGGCTGGTAAGTGTTGGAGAATCGGGTTGATGGGACATGGAGCGCAGGAGGAAAATGTCGAGCGGATTCTCCGATCTATCGAACATGTCCTGTAAGGCTGGAGCTTAAACGCCGAGTGCTGCCCCGCCGTCGACGATGATGGTTTGACCTTGGATCAAGTCGCTTCCCGGCGAACAGAGGAAGCGGACGACTTCCGCGACATCTTCCGGTTGTAAAGTACGGGAGCGGGGGACTAGGAGTTTGGCATCCATGGCTGTGAACATCGCTTCGGCCTGGGGGACTTGGGAGGTCGAGGCGGTTTTGACGAGCCCGGCCAAGACGATGTTGAAGTTGATACCAGTGGGGCCGAGCTCCAGGGCCAGGTGACGCATCAGACTCTCGAGGGCGGCCTTGCTGGCACCGATCAGGCTATAGGCCGGTAGCGCGCGGTGCGAACCATGGCTGGAGAGGGCGACGACTTTGGCTTGACCCGGTGATTTCTGTAGCCAAGGCAGCGCGGCCTGGACCAGCAGCATCAACGCTCGGACATTGACATGCATGGCCGCATCGAAGTGGCTGGGAGTGGCATCTACCAAGCGGCGAAAGCCACCCGAAGCCGCGTTGCTGACCAGGATATCCAGTCCACCCCAAGCCTCGCCAACGGCTGCCACCATGGTTGCGATGTCTTCCGGTTCCCGCATATCCGCTTTGACGATCAAGACGCGACGGCCCAAGCGTTGAATCTCAGCGGCAGTTGCTTGGGCGGCAGCTTCCTGGGTGATGTAATTGATGACCACATCGCAGCCGGCTTCGGCCAACGCTATCGCAGTAGCCCGGCCGATGCCACGGGCCGAGCCGGTAATCAGGGCTCGGCGGTTTTGAAGTACTCTCATAAGGTGATGCTCACGCGGCGACTAACGAGGTGTATAGCTTTGGTATTGATGCTGGATGAGGTAGCGGTGAAAAGCATGGATACGTTCCTCGGAACGGGCGAGGATGCCTGGTTGGCGGCTGGCTTGCAAGCCGCTTTGGATAGCAGGATAGAGTTGGAGATCTTCGCGGAAGATACGCTCGAGCAGGAGGCCTTCTATCTTTCCGAGGATTCGCGCCAGGCAGCGTCGACCGATGGATGCCTGGCTGGGGGACGGTCCGTATTGCCGCAAAACCGAACGGGAGCGATTCACGGCTATCGGTTCGATCACGTGTACCAGACTGATGGCGTCGGTGAAAGAAAAGAGCAAGTTGGGGAAGAGGTGATGCTGTTGGTATCGACCCTGGGGGCGGACACCCAGCCGCTTCACCAACCATCTTTCCAGCCGGTGGAAGGAGCGGTCCAGGGAGTGATGGATGGCGAATGGCAGGTCGGTGAGGAATGCCGTATGGTGATCATTCAAGTGATGCTCGGTACGCTCCTCCCCGGGAGCTTGGCGGAACGTTTCGGGATGGATCGCCGCTACGTGATAAGCTTCGATGGAATTTTCGATCGGTACCTTCCAATTGGCGTCGTAAGCATAGGTTCGCTGGTAGTAGCAACTCCAGTTTTCGCCAAATCGCTCCGCGATCAATCCGTGGATCGGTCCGAGGAATTCGACCAGTTCTGGAGCCTCGGGGTCCAGGCAAAGGAAAACCAGCGAGCCGCAAACGGCTAGACGATAGGTGGGAAGTTGCCAGGGCTTTCGCGTGGCGGGAGGCACGTCTTTTGCTTGCGGGATCTTCCGCGAACAACCATCTTCCCCATACTCCCAACCATGATACTGGCATTTCATGGCTGGCGAGTTTCCGCGGGCGTGGCTGGTCAGCAAGCAGTGTCGATGGGCGCAGACGTTCGAAAAGGCACGGAGTGTTGCCCCGAAGTTGCGGATTTGTATTTCCTCGCCAAGCAGGCGAAGAGTGATAAAATCACCGGTTTGGGCTAGCTGCTCTCGAGTCGCCACCAGGTGCCAAGCCGAACGCAAGATCCCCCGGCATTCCGCATCAAAGCCCAACGGGTCGGTGTAGGCCCGCGGTGGCAGAAGGTGCGGTAAGCTACTGGTGGCGTGGAACATGGTCGATGGATAGAACGGCGATAAGCGAAACAGATAACGGCTTACGCCTGGCTGGCGTCCGGAGGTTCCAACCAGGCAGTGCGGTATCCCCGAGCTTCGATGAGAGGTTTTCCATCGACGCCCCAAACGCAGAAATCGAAATCCGCGTGACGGGCCTCTTGAGCTCGGCAACGGGTCTCTACCAGGCATGACTCACCCGGTTTCGGCAGACGAAGCAGTCGCAATTCCTCGATGCTGATAGGAAGGTGAACTCCTGGCCGCACATGATGCCAGGCGAGCACACCGGTTGTATACAGCGCGGCATCCAGAACAGCGCTCGGGGTGCGCCAACCGATCACCTGCCGATGGTTGCCCGCCAGTTCGATGAGCGAGGGAGCTTGGATCATGCCCCATGCGCGGTTGCCCTCGACCGCCACGCGTTTCAGCACGCGGAAGGCTGGGCCCACGTAAAAGATCGCATCGGTCGGCGGGTATGTCACCCCAGACCAGTGGAGGCTGGAAACATCCCTGGGATACCATGAATCTTGGAAAGGTCTGGCGTCTTTTGAGATTTCGGCTCGCAGGTAGACGCGCTGGGCTTCCATCAGCTGGCCGTTTCGCGCGAGGAAATCCGCACGGAGTTCCGCGCGATAGGTCTTGTCCGACTTGCCGATGATAGCGATATCGACAGCCTGGATCTCATCGGAAAAAAAACGTAATCCGCGCAGCGACTCCAGGCTGCGGATGCACAACGCTGGTCCACCGAATTGCATCGGTAACCAGCCTTGTTGCCGGGCTACCCCCTCGACCATCAGTTCCAGTCCGATGACTATCGGTAACAGAGGTCTGTCGTGGAGTCGATGCTCCTTGAGGAAGATATCTTGTCGAGGATCCAGCCGACATCGGTCGCTTTCGGTTTCGAGCAAGGCAACCATATCCGGGCTTACGGAATTTCGCTCGCTCTCGATAGTCTCCGCTGGATAAAACATTCGATAGTACCGATCATCGGTGATCAGGACCTCGGGCTGCGGCGCACCACCTTCGATCTCGCGAAGCAGATGGGCGAGTCCTTCCGTGGCTGGCATGAATTGCATTTGAATCATCTCCAAGGCCAGTTTGGTCTCGGGCTTGGTCGCCATCCCGATATCTCCCCAAGCATGCCAGTGGAAGCAAACCGCTTTCACCTCAGGACGCTGGTGCCGGTACCAGCCGATGAACTTTGCCAAGCCGTCGTTGGCCATGGAATAATCGGTATGTCCATTGGCACCAAATCGTCCACTGATCGAGCCAAACCCGATGAAATACTCGAGTGGATCGTGCTGGGTTGCTTCCATTAAATGGAGGGCACCATCGATTTTCGCGGCAAGGCATTGATCGACCTTTTCCGGTAACTTGCGATCGAATCGAGCATCCTGGCCGACGCCTGCGCCGTGCAGGCAACCGCGGATGGGACCGGAGAGGCTGCGGATGGTTTGCAGGGTCGCCCGCAATTGACCTGCATCCGCACAGTCGCAACTGTGATAGAAAACCCGCAAACCGGCTTGCCGCAACCTTCGGAGGGTGGTCGCGATCTCGATAGCTTTCTCGACATTCTGCCAAGCCTTGAGCGGATTAACGGTAGAGGCCGTACCTTGCGCTCTCGCTTTCTGCATGACTGAAAGTTTAAGCTCGCGTCGGCTGGCCTCATCCAGATCCTGCCAGCTTTCCGGAATATTCGGCTCGGGAGCCATACCGATCAAATGAAGCGTCAGATCATAACGTTTAGCCAGGTGCTCCGCGACGAAAGCGGTAATCCCTCGTGCGCCACCGGTACAAATCCACGACGCGCCGCGAGTCACTGGTGAGGGCTCAAGCGAAACAATGTCGCGTGGTTGAGCGCGGACTACCCGACGGATCCCGCCCGTCCATGATATCTCCATATCATAACTGGTATTGGCAAATTCGGCGTTGAACGCCTTGACGATCTCTTCGGCGGTATCGGTCGTGGCGGCATCGATTACCTTCACCGCCAGCCCTCGATGCCCGTTGACCCAGTTCTCGATCACGATCGCTTTCAACAAACCGGTCATGGCTCCGCCCTCCGGCGCAATCACCGCACCGGCCAGGCCGAAATCACCTCCTAGCCGTGTGAACCCAAAGAGCGTCGCTTGTTGGATACTGCCCGATTCGATGATTCGTTGGAGCCAATCCTGGCAGAACCAAAACATCCGGGTCATCCCCGGTTCGCGCCGATTCTTCCAAGCCGTAGACCTCAGCGGGATAGCCGCATCGCTATCGTGGGGCATCGTCAGGAAGAGATGGAGAACGGGTTCGATAGACCAGGCTTCAGCCAAAGCCTGTTTCAAGTCGACGAGCGACAGATGTGAGTCGAGTACCTGGCACCGCACACCAGCCGCCTGCATGGAAGCTTGAAGGGCGGACGACAGAGTATTTCGTCCCAAGATCAAGGCTGACCCGCGATACAGCGAGGGTTCCATCGGCCTAGGTCGCAGGATCGGAGACTCGACCATCGTCAATTCATAACGCCGCGTGATACTATCCTTGGAAGGAAGCGGAACCGCTGCTAGCCGGCGATGGATGTCGCTATCGGAAGGATCGCTGGGTGGGAGGCTTTGGTTGGGGACTGTGTCGACCTCGACCATCAGGGCTTCCAGGACATCCACGGCGTTAAGCACGCACGCCTCATCGATTTCTAAAGCATCAGCCACCCCCTGCCACCAGCGGTGATCGAAACTGCTTGAGCGCTGGTTGGTCATCGGCTGCTTGTCGGTCGACCGGTGACGACACAAGCGATCGACCAGGCGAGCCTGGGCCTGCACGGCATGCTTGCGTCCCCAGGTGAAGCCGTTTTCGTAAGAGCTTCCCGCAGCAGGATCCGCAGAGGGAAGCCGTGGATCCTCGATAGCTGCGGCAGCCTTGGGATGGACCGGTTCTGGGCTAGCAAACAAGGCCAGGATGTCAGCAAGCTTGCGGCATTGAGCTAACCAGGCGCGGTTGGTTTCGCCGGGGATGGCAAAATGGTTTCGCAGTTCGCCGAAGAGTTGGGCTAACTTGATGCTGTCGAGTCCAAGATCGGCCTCGAAGTCAGCCTCCAGGTCGATCAAATCCCGCGGATAGCCGGTATGTTCGACAACAAAGTCGATCATGAATTCGGTCATCTCCTGAGCCGAGATAGGGGCGGCTACTGCTGGGCTATGCCCGGCTGATCCGAGGCTCGCTGCGCGACCAGCCTCCGCTCGCGGGCTGACAGCGACAGGCGTGCTCGGTCGCGGTTCCCTTCCCTGCGGCTGAACGCCGCTTTGTTTCAAGATGGTGATGATTTGACGAATCGAGCGGGTGTTGCTGGAAGTCAAAAGTTCTGGAGCAATGGAGAAGAGTTCCCGCAGTTCGCCGAAGAGCTGGGCTTGCTTGATGCTGTCGATACCAAGGTCGGCTTCGAGGTCCCAATCCAGTTCGATCATATCGGGCGGATAGCCGGTGTGCTCAACGACAAAGTCGCGGACGAAGGCTTCGACATCACCGAGCTGATTGGCATCCGTAGCTGTTGCGTCGAGTGCGGGAGAGGGATGCGCTGAACTCGAACATTCGGATTTCTGTGGTAGGTTGGCTTCCACCGCTTGCGCTCGACGCTTCTGGCGCCGAGGTGCGGTAGCATCGATCATGGTACATGTCGGTGAAGATATATCCCGCGGTACCTCGAGTGAGGAACAGGTGGGGAGTCGCTGATGCGTACTTTCTCCTGCTCGAGATGGACGGTCGGATACTACTTGCTGGTCGAAGGCCAGGCATTCACCGCCTGTCTCGCCCAGGATGCTGCGGTTGAATCGTGTCAGGACATCACCTGGCCCGAGTTCCGTGAAGTTTACTGCTCCCCAGGCGGCGGCCTGGCGTACACAGCTTTGGTAGAGTACCGGTTGCGTGAGTTGCTCCAGTAGATTGCGACGGAATTCATCCGGGGACACTACCAGCCGTCCGCTGACCGTACTCAAGACAGGAAGACGAGCTGGTCTGAGCGGGATTCGTTGGACCTGTTCAAACAAAGCATGCTGAACGTTCGTCATCAAGGGGGTATGGAAGGCGACGGGAACATTCAGTAGCACGTTCGACCAGCCACGGGTTTTGGCCAGTTGCTGGAATTCCTTCAAGTATTGTCGAAGGCCGCCGACCACTGTTTGCCGCGGACTATTATCATGGGTCACGCGGACTGGGGCGGCGAAGCCTCGCAGTGCCATTTCGACTTCTTCAACCGCCGCCTGCACCGACAGGAGGCCACTGTCGAGCGGTGCATGGCGAGCCACCGCGTCGGCTCGAGCATAGACGAAACGAATGGCCTGGGGAAATGACCAGACACCGGCTACGACCATCGCGGCTAATTCACCAAGGCTGTGGCCGATGAGTAGGTCCGGATCCAAGCCTCGTTCCAGCGCAGCGGCGGCATAGAGGACATCGGCGACCAGCATTGAACCTTGAATCGCCCAGATACTATCAGTTGAACTATCGGTTTTCGAGGCGGTGCGGCAAAGTTGCTGCACAGAGGAGGAGCCTAGCGATGCGAGGACAGCCTCGGCCTCAGCCAGCAGTCGACGAGCGTTCGGCGACGTTGCCAGGACACGATCGACCATCGTGGGCGACTGTGAGCCTTGGCCAGGGAAAACTGCCACGTGCAGGCCAGCCAGCCCTACCTCGGCCGACCATGGATGGCATGACGGGTCGCTAGTCGCGTGGCTAGGTGTCGAAGGCGCGACTCCAGAGGAAGGTTTTTCCGCACCCGGTCGCTGAGGCTCTAGGGAGGCGGTTGGCCGATCGGATTCGAGGGTTTGGCCGATGACCAGCCGAACCCGGTAGGCCGGACCATCGCTCGTAGAGGATTGGTAAGTATGCCGCCGCGGACCATGGGGTCTGGCGTTGGCCAGGTCGGCGGCGATCGAGACGAGGACTTGAGCGGCTTTGAGATCGCCGATTTTGGGTACCAGTCGATGGGATTGCGATTCGTGGCTCATCCCTGTGAACGCGGGATCAAAGATGGATGGCGAAGACGATCTCGTCGGTAGGCAATCGGCTGCTGTCGGTTGAATGGTTTCAATGATGCCCAAAATTGGATCCTGGTCCTGCAAGGCATCGCGATATCTCTTGAGCCGCAAGACAACGGCTCCTTCGCCAGGCAAACGGCGATCTCGAGGATCATCGCTCAGCTGATTCCGCGACGTCCAGATCTGGTAGGAAGGCAGGTCCATGGCGCGTTGGCCAGCAGCGCACAGAACAGCGTCCGAGGTTCCCGCGCGTAAAAGCCCGCAGGCAATGGCTAAAGCTGCTTCTCCCGAGGCATCGCCAGCGTCGATCGCCATCGCGCCACCCATCAAATTGAACTGTTTGGTGATGCGCGAAGCCAGCGTGCTACTGGTAAAACTACCGGTCTCGTCCAACAAGGCGGGATTGATTTCCAAGACCCGCTCGGCAAAGGCAGCGACCAAACTCTCAGTTTGTCTCGGATCCAAAGCGTGAGCCCGTAGCACGGCTTGGAGGTCGGCTTGAAGCTCACACAAACGTAATCCCAGCTGTAATTGGTGGCCGAATTCCCCGCCAAAGATAGTACCGACAACCACACTCGTCCGTGATTGCGGCTCAGGGGCGAGAGGCGATTCCGTGATTGCTAGCGATTGACTGGCTGCATCGAGCAGCATGAACTGCAGGGGATTGGCGCGCTGCACTTGCTTGGGCGGAACTTTATGTTTCTTCCAATCGTAAGCGTAATCCAGCAAGTACCCGCCGCTGGCGGTCGAGGGGCAAAACTCCGACATTCGGCGACTGCTTCCCGATTCCGCGGTCGACGATCGGACGCCGATTGCCTTGCGCCAACGTTGCTCGGGCGGGGCGACAAGCTTCGAGGTCGGGCTATCCACCAGAGCCTGCAGTTGGCTGAGACTCTGCGCCCCAGGCACGATGACGCCCGTTCCTACGATAGCGAGCGGCTCGTGAGGATAAGGCAAGCCAGAGGTAGCCGTGTTTGACAACTGCTGGATAAGCTGACGGTGATACGCAACATCAAATTGCTCTACGACGACATGGACATTTAAGCCACCGATTCCAAAGGCATTCACCGCGCCGCATCGCGGTAGTCCGTCGAGCGGAACTGGCCAAGGGATAACCTGCGTCGGGACACAAAACGGGGCATGATTCCAGTCGATCGATGAACTGGGTTGTTCGAGGTTGATAGTTGGCGGGATCAGCCCGTGATGCATGCCCAGGACGGTTTTGAGCAGACCTGCCAAACCCGCCGTTTCCAAGGTATGCCCGATGTTGGATTTGACGCTACCGATGGGTAAGCTGCGGGGGGGATGGGTGCGGCGGAAGAAGTCGGAAAGGGCTTGGGCTTCCGTCGCATCACCTACCTGCGTACTGGTCGCATGGGCTTCAACGTATTGGACTCGTTCCGGTTTGACCAGGCCATCGTAAGCGCGTTGCATGGCCAGGTGTTGGCCTTCACGCCGCGGGGCCCATAAGCTTTTGCCCCGGCCATCCGTAGCGATTCCTAAACCACCCAGCACTCCCCAAATCACGTCACCATCATCCAGGGCTCGCTCAAGGGTCTTGATCACTAACGCGATATAACCTTCCGATGCAATCAAACCATCCGCCCGCTCGTCAAAAGGCCGACTGGCGGTCGAACTGCAAGATCGAGCTTGAGAGAAGAGGATCAGGCTATCGACTTTGTTGTAAGCCGCTCCTCCAACAATAGCCGACTCAATGGTGCCGGCCTGCAAATCCATGGCCGCCAGTCCGAGGGCGACTAATGACGAGGCGCAAGCGGCATCCAGAACCAGTTGCGGGCCAGCGAAGCCCAGGCAATTGGCCACCAAACGTGCCGCGGCACTGGCTTCAAGGTAAGGCCGACCCCCAGCCTCACGTTGCGGACGACCCGCTTGCATGCGTTCGACCATCGCCTGACGGATAGCCACCTGCTGTCTGCTCGGCAGCCGAGCAAATTCGGGAAGATCATTCAAAAGATCCACCGTCTGCTCAGCCATGGTAGCATAGATCAGTTCTCCTGCCCGCCGTGAACCGCCGCTATGGCCGATGTAAACGCCGACCGATCGATGCTTCGGATCATGATTGCGATAGCCTGCATGCCGCCAAGCACGCGCAGCCACCTCAGCAAAAATGAGATGGCAATCATCCCAATCGTTGGCAGATTTGGCATCAAGCCCGAGGAGTGTCAGGTCAGGAAGATGGTCTGGCACCAAGCCGCCGATGATGGAGTAAGTTTTGCCGCGAACGCCTGGCTGCGGATCGTAATGAAGATCGCGATTGAGAACCCTATTCGTCAAAGGTCCAATCGACGAACGTCCTTCGAGCAGGGTTTGCCAGTAGCCATCGAGGCTGTCCACGTTCGGCAGGCGACAAGCCATACCAACGATGGCCAACGGTTGCTGGATCAAAGAGTCAGGCAAGTCGCTGTCCTCCAAGCTGGCGAGGCATAGGAACAACGTCGGGCAGATCAGCCTGGTCGATGGTGGCTTCTTCCAGCCCTCGGAAGTCATCGAGCAGCAACCGGAGTTCCTCCCGCATCTGGCGAAGCTCAGTTGGCTTGCCCGAGAGTAGCAGGCGGCCTAGGCGGAGGCTTTCCTCGAGAGTCCACTTATCAACCGCCAATTCCTGCCAGGTATCGCTGGTAGCGTAGCACCAGGGCCGACCTATCGACGCTTGCTCACCCATCCCGAGCGGGAAATTCCAAACACCGCCTCCCGGGCCAGCCAGTCGCAAGGACCAGACCGCGCCCTTGGCAGGCCGTCGCCTGGCTTTGGCCGATACTTCCTGGAGGTGGTTCAGCTTTTTGCGAATTGCGGTCTCTGCTAGCTTCCGCGGGATCGGGGGAGTCGGGTCGCGGAAGCGATGTTCGATGGCGTAAGCCATGGTGCGGATCAGGCTCGCCGCATCCAGTGTTGGGATCGGTCGGGCCGGCAGGCAGCGATCGAGTTGCGTCGTGTCGAAGGTCGGGTCGTCGGCGAGATAGCCTCGATAAACTTCGATATGACTCTGGTAGGCGGCTTGGGCATCGGCGATGGAAACCGGGAGGGCCATCGCCTCCCAAGCTGCAGCCTGCTGTTCGATGGCGGCTTCGATGGCGGCGGAAAGCTCGCTGACCTTCGGCGGTTGCGGGTTGGTCAGATGAAAGGTCTGCCCCCAGGCGGTCGGCCGGTCGAGAATGTCGCAGATAGTTTGGCTAACCCAATCGACCGGCACGAGGTTCTTCCGCTCATCCCCCTTCAGGTTCAAGCGTTGAAAAATCCACGCCAGATTTCGGGCATGTTCGTCAGGCAAGGCGCGGACGAACTTCAGGATGGAGTAAACGGTATGAAAGGTCGAGGTGAAGCCGGTTAAAGAATCGCCGACAATGATCGACGGACGGTAGATGGTTTTGCTTTGGAAGTGGCCGGTGGCCGCCAACAGTTGCTCTGCCTGAAATTTGGAGTGCTCATAGATATTGTGAAAGCTTTGACCAGCGTCGAGTTCATTCTCGCGCACCGTACCCGTTCGGCAACCGCAGACATAGGCGGTAGAGATGTGATGGAAGTGCGGGATCCCCCACGCTTCAGCGAAATCAATCACATGCTTGGTGCCGGTGAGATTGGTGCGAATAGGCTCTTCCCCAGCTTGATCTTCTTCAAACCGCAAACTAGCCGCGCAGTGCAGGACGACGTCAGTCGCTTCGAGCACCATGCGTTGGTTGGAATCAGGTCGGATTCCCAAACCTGGCTCCGTCAACTGGCCTTCAATAAAAACCGGTCGCAACAGCCGTCTCTGTAGACGCTGCTCCCAATCCTGTAGCAAGGCTTCGATGCGATCTTCGCCGGTGATTGGACCGCGACCGCGACCGATCACGACGACCGTCTGATCGCGCAGCAGCAAGTCTCGCAGGAGATAGCGTCCGACCATACCGGTAGCCCCGGTGAGTAGAACGGTCGAAGGGGAAGCGAGCATAGGCAATCTACGATGGACCTCAAGGCAGCCGGACGGGAACCCACACGAGATCGCTCGCGAGCCAGACCAAGTTACCCCGGTTCGCGGGCGGAATCAGTTTCCTTGCTTCCCTGCGTAGACATTCGAAACTGTCCTGCCCTAGTCTAATTGCTTTTTCCCTGGCAACAACAGAATTGGGGGATTGGCGTTCAGGTCCGCCTTTAGCGATTTTAAGGGTTATGAGTTCGGCTTCGTTTTCCAGACAGGGTCATGGAAGGAATCATCGGCTTGGGGCCACCGGGTCAGGATCGTCTTTTGACGGGTATAGAATTGCATCCCCTCCGTCCCTTGGATATGCAGATCACCGAAGAAGGAACGATTCCAACCGGTGAAGGGAAACCAAGCCATCGGCGCCGGTACCCCCACGTTGATACCGATCATCCCAGCGTTGAAATGATGCTTGAAGTGACGCGCCGCGTAACCGCTGCGGGTAAAGATGGAAGCGCCGTTACCGTAGGTGCACTGCTTCCCGATAGCCAAGGCTTCATGCAGGTCTTGGACTCGCACTAGCGACAGCACGGGGCCGAATATCTCTTCACGATAGATCCGCATCGGTGGTCGAACATGATCGACGATACTGGGACCGATCAGGAATGCCTCGGTGGGTTGCCGAAGTCGACCATCCAGGGCGATCTCGGCCCCATCTTCATGGGCAATATCCAGATAGCCAGCGACCCGCTGACGATGTTCTTCACGAATGACCGGTCCCATATCGATCGACTCGTCGCCATCGCTCGGACCAACACGCAATTGCCGAGCGAATTCTACCAAGCCTTCCCGCAAGGCATCGCCGGCTTTCCCGACAGCCACCGCGACACTTCCCGCCATGCAACGCTGTCCAGCGCAACCATAGGCTGAGGCGGCGATGGCTTTGACCGTCAAATCCAAGTCGGCGTCAGGCATCACGATGAGATGATTTTTGGCTCCACCAGCGGCTTGTACTCGCTTGCCGAGCGAGGTGCCCGTAGAGTAGATCGATTGCGCTACGGGAGTGGAGCCGACAAAGGAGATAGCAGCTACCTGCGGATGGTGTAGCAAATGCTCGACACAAGCCCGACCACCATGCACCACATTGAAGACACCCGGTGGCAACCCTGCTTCATGCAGGAGTTCTGCCAATCGCACGGCGGACAACGGAACCTTCTCGGAAGGTTTCAGGATGAAACTGTTGCCGCAGACGATCGCGACCGGAAACATCCAGAGCGGGACCATGTTCGGGAAATTGTAAGGGGTGATCCCCACGCATACACCCAGCGGATACCGCATGCATTCGGCATCGACATCGCTAGCGATATTCGGGAGATTCTGCCCCATTAACAGACTCGGCAGGCCGCATGCGAATTCAACCATCTCCAGCCCACGCTGGACTTCGGCACGCGATTCCGCCAAGGTCTTGCCATGTTCGCGAGTGACCAACGCGGCCAATTCATCGAAATGCACTTCCAGCAATCTTCGGTAGCGAAAAAATACACGAGCCCGCTCGATGGCTGGCACTTGGGACCAGGCCGCGAAGGCGGACTGGGCTGAGGTGACCGCGCGATCGATGAGTTCGGACTGGCAATGCGGCGTTTTCCCCAGGCCTTGTCCCGTCGACGGGTTATAAATGGCTTCGAAATCGAGGGTTTCGGGGACAAACAACCGGCCGTCGACAAAAACTGGAACTATCGCGTCGGTGGGCATCGGACACCTTCTCCTGGGCTGGCTAGCGAAAGGAACCGGCTCCATTCTACCGCAAGGCCTTCCGCGACGGGAACGCTGGGGCCAGCCGCAAGGCTCTCCGCTAGGTCGATGCAGCCAGTGGGGAAATCGCGGGTGGTGGCGGTTGACGGCACCCGAGCGACCCGCACAATACGACACGTTTCATGGACCGCGAGGAGGTGAGGAAATTATGCCGAGATGGGTGCGAGGCGCTTTGCTGCAAGCGACGCTCTGTGAACCGACTACTTCGCCGATCGCCAAGATCAAACAAGCCATGATCGACAAGCATGTCGCCATGCTGGAGAAGGCCGCCGCCGATGGAGCGCAGGTAGCTTGCTTGCAGGAGCTGTTTTACGGTCCCTATTTTTGTGCCGAGCAAGAGACGAAGTGGTACGATCTCACCGAACGAGTTCCGGATGGACAGACCACGCGTTGGATGCAGGGCCTTGCCAAAAAACTGGGGATGGTCTTGGTGGTGCCGATCTACGAAGAAGAGTTACCGGGGGTCTATTATAACACAGCAGCGGTGATCGATGCCGATGGTAGCTATCGCGGCAAGTTTCGGAAGATGCATATCCCGCACTGCCAACCGGGCTTCTGGGAGAAATTTTACTTCCGTCCCGGCAATCTGGGATATCCGGTCTTCGACACGATGGTTGGACGCATTGGCGTTTACATTTGCTATGATCGCCACTTCCCGGAAGGGGCTCGCTGTCTAGGGCTGCATGGTGCCGAGATAGTCTTCAATCCCTCAGCGACTGTCGCCGGGCTGAGCGAGTATCTGTGGCGAATCGAGCAACCGGCGCACGCCGTAGCCAACCAGTTCTTCGTGGGCGCGATCAATCGTCCAGGTTATGAAGACCCCTGGCGGATAGGCGAGTTCTACGGCCAAAGTTACTTCTGCGATCCTCGCGGCCAGTTTATAGCGCAGAGCGTCAAACGAACCGAGGATGACATCGTCATGGCTGATATGGATCTGGACATGATTCGCGAAGTCCGCAATGTCTGGCAATTTTTCCGCGATCGCCGACCGGAAACCT
>JBILTQ010000561.1:0-2643 GCA_044371435.1 Pirellulaceae bacterium
AAAGCCCTTCTCCGCTGACGAGATCTGACGTAGCGACCGGTGAAAATCCGTCGCCATCGGTGAGCTCAAGGAGAAAAATTGAGGAGCTTGCGCAAATCTTCGGCCTCTTCGAGGTCGACGAAACCGTCCTGGTTACGATCCAGCTTCAGGATTTGAGATCGCTGTCCCACGGGCAACTCGGATTCCGTGAGTCGACGATCACCGTCACTATCCAGCTTACGAAAAGCTTGTTGGAGGTTGAAATTTCCTGGGATCCTTTCACGCAATTCAGCCAAGCGGCCACCCCGGCCCAAGCTGCCATTTTCCATATGATATTCGACGTAGCCGATCATCATCTCATCGGTGGTTTGGGGGCCCCAGCGCACCGTCCGGTTGGGGTCCGGGTTGGCCAGGTTGCCTGGACTGTTGTCGTACCAAGCAGTAGCCCGGATAGTCGTCCCCTTCGGTAAGCGAACCGGTTCGGCGAGGCGGTACGATAGTTGCCAGTTAAAGTCATAGCGCGGAATGTCCAGAAGCACGCGGGTTTCCCCGCTAGGCAAGAGGGCCTCGTACTTGAAGGCTTTCCCGCGGAGATGCATGTGTGGAAAGAAGGCCAGGAGGGTTGTATCTTGGGGTAAGACTTGGGTTGCCACTACCTGGTGATGGTTGGCGTGAGGTGGGATGGACAGGCGTATCTGGGCGATGCCGTGGACGTCGACCAAGTGCTCCGGCTCACTCTCAGCGAAACGCATGGCCAACATCGGCTGGTCCTGGGTGGCCGTACCATTGGGGGTGTAGTGAATTTGAAAACGTAAACGCGAGCCTGCCGGCAATACCTTTCCGTAGCCGCGGTTAAAGACTAACGCGTCGTAACCAGGAGCATAGGCTGCGAAGAACCCACTGGTCTCATCGAAATCCTCGTCGCGAGCACCCTTGTTTTTTCCAGCGGGCGGAAGCACAAAAACGAGGATATGATGGACGACCTCCCGGGCGGTCGGTCGTACTTCGATAGCTTGGAGATACCGCGTCTCGCCCAATCCCGTATCCACGGTCACATGCTGGTATGGCATCGTACCAGTTGCCTTTACCGAAAGTGGTTGGGGGACTTGAACGATGTGATCCGGTTTACCGATTTGCCAATCGCTGTCGAAGGTTCGCGGTAAAGGACTGTCGCTGGCCAAGCCTTCGGGCATTCCCCCATCCAACCAGGCGAATAAGTCCTGCTTTTCGGATTTGGATAGCGAACAATCATTGGAAAAGGGGCTTGCCCATTCGTCGTCCGGCGAGGCCGCAAACCAAGGCGGCATGACACCTCGTTCCAATACCTGGCGAATAGCCCCGCTTTGCGAAGAGACATCCAGGTAGCTCGCTAGGGCAAAAGGCGCTACCCCACCGTCGCGATGACACTCCAGGCAGCGATACTGCATGATTCGCGAAATGCGGTTGTGGTAGGTAACGGCGGTCGAGGCAAGAGCGGCTGGCGGTAAATCTAAAGGGCAGCCTGGAGCTGAAGTCGCCTGCACCAGCGGCAGTTCGTTGTTCAGGAGTCCGTCGATCGCATCGCGCAGAAAGTTTCGCTTGGCAGCTTCCGTTGAGTACCCAAAACCATACTGGTCGTCGACTGCCCCACGATAAATGATGGTCCGCTTGGCATCCAACAAGATGGTGTCGGTGGTCCGCATGGCTCCGACCTCCATCGCGATTTTTCCCTCCGGATCCCGAACATAAGCTCCATCCAAGCCATGCTGCTGGATGGTTTGCAGGATAGCTTCCAAGGAGTCGCTATTGGTCGGATTGACAAAGACGAAGGCGATCCCGCGATCCTGGTACTCGTCCTCGATGGCAGCCAGCGTCGGCGCATACTTTTTGCAGACAGGGCAGGTCGTATTGGTCCAAGCTAACACTACCCCCCGCATGGTGGCTAGGTCGCTCAGCCGGAACTCCCGGCCGGTGAGGGTAGTGAAAGTCAAGTCAGACGCTTGCTTGCCGATACCGTGATCGCCCGGGATCAAGCGACGCGGTCCTTCCTGCAATCCCAACTGATCGCTAGCCAGGGTCGTCGGTGGAGTCGCTGCCTCGGCTGTTGGCTTCGTCGAGGTCACGCGATCTTCCTCGCGCAGTGAACCCATGGCGGCCTGTAAAGCTCCCAGGCCGCGCTCGCGGATGACGCGACGGGCTTCTTCGAGCGTCACCGCCTGATCGTTGTCGCTATTGAGAAAGTTGAAAAGTCGGTCGCCGATTTCCTCCACCGCTAGACGACCATCGCTGTTGCTATCGAGCTTCTCAAATCGTGCTACCAATTCATCAGCACGTCCTTTCCTCCCCTTCCGCAAAGCGTCCGCTGTTTGGGCGTAGACCAGCAAGCCGCTGACGGCCAGCAACCCGCAACCAAGTAATAACTTATTCCAACTCATAGCGATCGTCCTCGATGTGAGCAGTCTTCGATAAGAATTTATTCCAATAGTTCCTTGGAACTGGTCGCCGCGGCTTGCGACGTTCCTCTACCGACGATCCAACGTTCGGGCGGGATACTGAACCAGCTCTTCAAAACCTCTCTGCGTTCCAGTGCAAGATGATCCCTGGAGAGGATCTCGAACGGCTCCTCCAAATGACCATAAGGCTGGTAAAGATGTTCCTCGGGAAGACGCGTATCGACCAAAGTGA
>JBILTQ010000406.1:0-4878 GCA_044371435.1 Pirellulaceae bacterium
GATTCGGCCTTCGTACCGTCGGCTCAGGCCTACGAACTTTTCATGTCGGAGTTGCGGTTAACCGTTCCTACCGCCGAGATCATTCCGGTTGGGCACGTTTACAACGCCATTGCAGAGGCAACTCTCCAGCCTGGGGGTGTTCCCGGAATCAGCTCGGTGACGACCGATCTTTATGGGGATCCGATTCACCCCAACAATGCAGGGGCCTATGTCGAGAGCCTCACGGCGTATTCGGTCATCTATGGCAAGTCACCGGTGGGTTTGCCTTATACTTCCAGCTTCAGCAATCCGTTGTGGGGGACATTGTTGGATCCAGCGGCGGTGACACCCGTCCAGGTGATCACCTGGCAGGCTACCCAGCCGTTCCTGGCGGTTCCGGAAGGGAATGCCTTGGTGGGTGTTGGAGCGGCGATGTGGATGATCGTGCGACGCCGGCGTGGTTCGGCCTGAGCTGATGAATCCTGCCGATTCCGCGTGGTGGGCACTTCGAAGCAGCGGAACTCGATCGGAGGTGGAGTGTTTCCAAGAACCGTTGATTGGCCGTGGGGCCAGCGGGTTCAAGCCTGGATATCTCTAGGAAGTTTGCGGTCGTAGGCGCGGGTAAGGAATAAGCGTGGGGCGGTTTTCGATCTCGATCCTCGAGGAGAGTGCGGTGGGACAGGGGCTACAGCCGACGGCTGGGGCAGGGTAACTGAGCGTTAGGGGGGCGGCAGCGAATGCGGATCGTACGGGTAGGGGGTTCGGGGACTCGTTCAAGGTGCTCTTCAGCGATCACCGGCTCCTCGCCCGCGTTTCGGTTCAGGAGAAGTTAACACGATGCAGCGCGATCCTGCGCGATCGCGATCTCCATCCCGAACTCCAGGGAGCTTGAGCCTACCGTTGCTCGCATAGTAGGTAAGGCAGACTTTTGGTTTGTGGGTCGTATCAAGTTCCCAGAGGCTCTCGGGTATCGAGCTTCAGTTTGGCTTCAACGTCTGAGCCATGGGGAACGGTCCCTTCGAATGCGGGCCCCAGAAGATACGGACGGCGAAGCTAGCGGTCCACAGGTTTTGACCGCTCAGGTCGGAATATTCGAGTCCATTCATCAGCTTGATACGATGTCCAGCTAGATAATGGTTAAGGCCGAGGTAAGCTGCATGATACCGGTCTCCCGTCGTCAAGCCTGACGGACGTTCATAGCGCCGCTGGGCGATCAGGCCCTGATCGCCTTCCGAGGCGGCGAACTGATAGCGAGTGGCCAGTTGAAGCTTTTCGGTGAGGAAGTATCCGGGCTGGATATTGAGGCCATAAGCATCGCCTTGTTCGCTACCGATGCCTATCAGCCCTTCGCTGACAAGCGACGTAGCTCCTTGGGTCAGGATCAAGGCGGAGGAGATGCCTTGCTCGAAGACATTTAAATTCGTGGCCTCATCGTTAGCATCGCTGAATACATAGCTACCGCCCCAATGAGCGGTATCCGAGGCAAAATGGTCCCCGAGATCGTAATAGGCCGCCG
The DNA here is from genome assembly GCA_044371435.1 of Pirellulaceae bacterium. Classification (GTDB taxonomy): domain Bacteria; phylum Planctomycetota; class Planctomycetia; order Pirellulales; family Pirellulaceae; genus JAIYDQ01. The sequence goes on from JBILTQ010000406.1 coordinate 1,496, forward strand.
CCAGTAGCGAGTATCCCGAGTTGAGTTCGGTGAAAGCGTCCCACATATTGCGTTCGGTTCGGTTGGAAAAAATGCCGGTATAGTAGCTGAGTTCCTCGAGCCTACCCGACAAGGTGATGGCTGGGGTATAGTCGGCATTGAACATGTTGAGCAGCAGGCTGCGTTCCAGGGTGTTGATATAGCGACTCGAGACGTTACGATCGTGAGTGAAACGATGTTTTTGCTGACCGATCGTCAGCATGCACTCGTCGCGAAAGGCCCATTGCGACCATAGTTCCGTGAAGCCATCGTAGAAAGGCTCGAAGTCGCTGCCGCTGACCATCTGGGCATGCAGCGTCAGTTTGTCGTAGAGTTTGGCTTGGCCGCCCATACGGTAACGGCGGTTTTCCCAATCGATGTCGCGGCCCTCGTTACCTTCGGACCAGTGCTGTTGGCCATGATAACGTCCGAGCAACCAGAGCTCCTGGAGCACGGGGTGGTCATCGTTTTTGTAGATGCGCCCCCAGTTCTCGAGTTTCTCTTCGAGCGTTGGAGGCTTGGCAATGTCCGATTGCTTGGCGCGCTGGCTTTCTGGGAGGGCTGGGGCCTCCCCGAGGTCTACGATCGTGTCCGGTTGTGCGATCGTGCCTGCTACTCCGGGACGCGACGGAACTCCAGCGCCGTCGAGTGGGGCGTGGGCCTGGATCGCTATTTCGCCAAGATCGGCTGGGCTAATCGCTGCTTCGCTGATTTCCGCTGCGCGGGCATCGACCAAGAGCCCGCAGCAACACAAGCTGAGGAAGCCAGCATTCCACGCCAAGCAGCTAATCGGGCGTTCAGGTCGCATGCTGGATGGCCCTGGGCATTGGCGATGGTCTCATGGCTAGCGATGACTTCTCGCACGCAGGAACGATAGCATAAGGCATCCGTAGCCGGTTCGTGGGACATGAAGATTTGGTTAAGCTTTCGGCTTGCGCGAGGCAAAGCCCGAATCCGTTTCCGCCCGACGTTACGGTTTATCATCTCCGTGGCTCAACGGGTTCGCCAGATATCCTCAATCAGGTGGGCTTGGTTGCCAAGGACGGTGGACTGGGTCGTTAGCGAGCCTTGTCCGATGGGCTGCCCACGGCCATGGGGCTGGCTCTGGATCCGCTGAGGGCAAAGACGCCGCCAACTTTGGGCAAGCGACGACGGGATTGGGAGGAGGGATCGAAGCTGAACGTCGGTTTAAAAATCCCTTGAGGAGGTTCCGACCTATTCTGGTTTTGCCTTGGCTTGACCTTCGATAGTTTTCATCGCGGCCCGCAACCGGGCTACGAAGTCCGGGTTTGTCGAGGCAAGATTGTGGCGTTCGCCGATATCCGCATCCAGATCGTAGCGTTCCCCGACCTCTGCTCGCCCCGGTTCGCGGGCGTAGGGGCGGAAGGCAGCTTGGGGTTGGAGGTATTTCCATCGGCCCAGACGGAGGCCGGCATGATCGAAATAGAAACTCTCGCGACCTTGTTCGCTCGTTCCCTTCCATAGGCGGATTGGATCGATGCCGTCGATGATCCGGTCGGTCGGCAGCGGGAAGCCGCAGAGCTTGGCAACGGTCGGCATGAAATCGATCGTGGTGAAGATGGCATCGGTGGTTTGGCCGGCGGGCACTTGCGTTGGCCAGCGGACAAGCGGCCCGCTGCCATCGACGACGAAGACTTCAGAATTCCTTTTTCCTTCCGCGCGGGATCTCCAGCATGACCGGCGCGGCGTTGGCGTCCGGGAGCGGGTCGCTGATCTTGAGGTCGCCGACCAACCCTTCCCAGTCGGCGGCTGTCAGCAGATCGAAACCAGGATTCTGTGCTTTGACCTGACAGGAACAGGGGCCGACGATGAACTGATTCGCCCGTCGAATCATTTCCGCATTGATACCCATGCCGACCAAGGCGTAGAGGACCCGGCCGCGGCCAAAGGCCGGGAAGGCCAAGGGTTCACCGGCGGTAGCGAGGTCCGATTCGCTGGCCAAGAGCATCTGCACGAGAAAGGCCTCGCGCGGGTCCTGGGTGTCCAGCGGTAAGGAGGAAAATTCAAGCTGCATCTCGGCTACTTTGGCTTGGACCTCGGGGCTTTCCGCTTCCAGGTCTTCCACTGGAGGAAGCTTCAGTTCCTTCCGATCGCGGGCCAGGGCTTGGCTAAGCCGGTCCCAGGCTTCTTTGTCCTGAACCGCTTTCCCCGAAGGGACAAAAATCCACACCGCCGATTGCCCTTTTTCCAGGCGAGCAGCCAGTTCGCGTCGGACGGGGGAGTCGAACAGATGGCGAACGGGTTCGGAAGCTAAGGGAACTGCATGGACCAGACGCTGCGGGACTTCCTGAGCGCTGCGCGGGTAGAGCAGGGCGAGGGTCGTCGTCCCGGTGAAGGGATACTGCTGCAGCCATCCTTTGATCTCTTGGTCGTCATGGTGGCGAGTATCCACAGAGCGGATGGTGACGTTAGCCATCGGCGGCGCCGCAGCCTGGAGTTCTTCCAGACGTTGACGATCTTCGGCTGCCAAGGGGCCATCATGCAGGACAAGGGCTTCGTACTTGTCGGGCTCCCAGCGTTCGAAAGCATAGCGGAAGACAGGTACCTGGCAGGCGGAAAGCCAGGCGGCGGAGAGGACAAAAAAGGCAGCGATCAGGGAGCGGAGGATCGTTTTCACGTGGGATCACCTGGGGCGGTGGCTAGCGAGGAAGGTTTAGGGAGTGATGCAGTCGATTTCCATGCCATTCAGGACGGGCAGGCCTATCTTGGGGAGCAAGCGGAGGCGTAGTTCGTCCGTCAGGGAAAGCCGATCGATTTGGAGGACGTTGATCGCCTTCATTCTATCGTCCCCCGGAATCAGACGCACACCCGCAGCCGCGAGTTCGCCTTGAAGTTCCACGTCGAAGAGGCGTTCTCCTTCCAGGGGCGAGGGGGTCGCGAAATACAAGCGAACGCGATAGTCTTGCGGTGGCCATCGAGTCGATCCCTGGGAGGATTCTTCCGTGGGATTCCCGGAGGAGTTCTTCTTGTTTGGCTGAGGGTCGGCCTGACGATTCCTTGAGGGCTTGGGGGCCTTCGGATGCGACGCCGATTTTTCCTCGTCCTCATCGCCCCCGGTACCGCTGATCGGTGATTTGACCAGGTTGTGGGTGGCCAAGTCGAGCGTCAACTCGGTAATTCCCTGGTAACCGGAGGCGAAGACCCACGGGAGGCTAGAGCCTTCCATCGAGGACGAATGCTGCTGAAAAATCTTGGCCTCGGCGTTCAGCGTGATGCTCAAGCCTGGGGCATCCCCCGCCGTCACCGGGTATTCCAGCCAAAGCTTTCCACGGGGGTCGCGTCGATCACCGGGGGCACCGAAATTGATGGCCAGATGCTGGATACGAGTATTGGTCGGTACCGTC
>JBILTQ010000358.1:0-5796 GCA_044371435.1 Pirellulaceae bacterium
GAGCGCCGATGCGGGTGTTGTCCGCAGCCAACAGAACCGAGCTAGTCGAACCGATTTCCACGCCAGTCGTTCCCAACCGCAACGCCCCAAAGGCGCCGTTGGCGGTCGGCTCATAGGTCCAACCGGTGCCAGCAATCTCATAGACGTTGCCGCCATGAACCGCCGCCGCACCTTGCAACAAAATCTGCGAACCCGAAGGAGCGATTACCCGAGCGGTCCCCAGTTCGTCAACCACCCCACCCGTCCCGTTATCAGCGGCAATACGGGCATTGTCCAGAACAAAGCGTCCGCTGAACCCGGCGTTATTACCGTTGATCGTGTAGGCACCGTAGGTGTCCGTGAAACGCGAGTCGAGCGGCGAGACATCGTCGGTCCCACGCAGGACCACATCCCCAGCTCCACTCAGGGCGTTGGCGATCGCTGCGGCAGCTGGCGCATTGTTCGTTCCGTTCGGGATCGAACCGCGAGTGAAATCCAGGACACCGCCGGCATTGATCGTTACCGGGTTGGCACCGAAGCCACTGTTGTTGACGTTAATGAAGTTCCGCAGAGTACCGCCACTGTTGATGACGGTGTTGGAGTTGGTGCCAAGCGTGCTGGTAATCGCGGCGGCAGTGCTAGCATTGCCCGGGTTGTTGAAGGCCATCTCCAACACACCGGCATTGACTGTCGTCTGGCCGATAACGTGGCCCAAACCACCCACCGCTGTGCTGATCGTAACAACCCCAGTTCCGGACGTGGTCAGGGACACCTGGCTGGCTGCAATGACCCCGGCTGTCGAACCACCGATCAGGTAATTCACCGCGTTGTTGTTGAAGACAAGTCCCCCGGGAGCGACTTCATTGATGGGAACCACCGTCAGCGACCCACCGCCGACCGTATCGTCGAAGGTGACGATATCGCCGTCATAATACTGGGTGTTGTTGCCAACTACCGGGCCCGAATTCGTCCAGTTCGTTGTCGCTTGTACATCCCAAAAGGTCGGCTCTAAACCGTCGTTGCCACGCCACACCATCTGGCCCGGAGCGTAGTCAAGCAATACCTGGTTGGCTGTCCCATTGTAGGAGAGCGTACCGCGGCCTTGGAAAGCAAACTGTGCCAAGACATCATCGCCCGGAGTGGCCAGCGGATTGGTCGACTCGAGGACTACGATCCCCGTGGTGGCCGGAATCGGGCTCTTCAACCGCGTGGCCAAGATATTGCCGCTGGAGTTGTAACTGCCAACCCGCAGGTGCTGGTTAGGTCCGGTGGTTGAGCCATCAAAGGTCATGACATTACCACCGTTCGGACCGAGACTGAGGGTACCGGTCGTCTGCCCTTCACCACCAACACCGACGCGGAAGATCGAACCCACGGTGGAGTTCGAATCCGACAGGGTGATGTTGGCAGCGATCGGCGAAATCGTGTTCAGGTCAACCGAACCACCTTGAACGTTGATGTTGGCCGCGGTGAAATTGGCACCATCGAGGGTCAACCCCAAGCGACCGCTGCCGACCTTGATCAAGTCCTGCGAACTGGTCAAACCGCCGTTGAGGTTGAAGGTCCCCTGCTGGGTTGCGTTGTTGTTGTCGGTAACGTTGAAGGTGACCTGGCCGCCTCCCGGGGCGATAGTGAAGGCCGAAGCGATGTTCGAAATCGAATCGACGTTGTCATGGGTAACCACGTTCGTCCCTTGAAGCGAGAACGGACGGGTGATCGAACCCGAGTTGTTGTTGAAGCCAATGTTGGCTCCCGACTGAACGGTCACCGTCCCGGTCCCGCCGAGGTTGGTGGACCCTTCAAAGCGAAGCGTTCCTTGAGCGACATCAATATTACCACCGCCGATGACTTCATTGTTCACAATCCCGACGATATTGGTACCAGTCTTGGTCAGGGTGAAACCGTCCTGGAAGAAGCGACCTTCGCCGGCGGTCGCCGCGCGGAAGTCAAAACGAGAGGTTCCGCCGATGCTGGCGTCGCCGGTCATGGCCACCTGCGGCAAAATCGCGTTGGCGTTGCCGGTGGTCGTCGTGCGATTGACAATCGCCCCCAGCCCATCGGAACCAAAACCTTCAAAGCGAACGAATTCACTGCCGATGGTGACGTTGTTCGTATTCAGCGTCGCTCCGCTCAAAATCTGGGTGTCGGAAATCAAACCAGCGATAGCGGCCGCCGAGGTCATTTCCGTCGTCTGTGCATCGCGAACGCCCAAGGAGTTCGCATTCCCGGTGACGACCAAGCCTTGCGAAATGACGATCTTGCCGCGGAAGCCGGTGACGGTCGTCCCGTTGACAGAAGCGTTGACGCCGTCGTTGGCCGAGCCCAAGATCAACGTCCCGGTTCCGGCTTTGGTCAAGGTGGTCGACTCGTGACCAACCAAGCGGCTGGTCCAGTTGAGGGTGTTGGCCGAGTTGTTGGTCCAGGTCTGCGAGGAGAGCAGCAAGGTATTCGTTTGACCGCTGGTCGTTCCAGTGGCGTTCATCCCGACCGCCCCGGCACCCGCATTGACAGTGATCCCGTTGGCTCCGATCGTCAAGCTACGGACGGTAGTTCCCGTGGGGTTACCGCGGAAATTCATCCCCGCCGTGTTGTCAATGGTGATACCCAAAGCCGCCTGATTTCCATTGAGGGTCACCGTCAGCAGGTTGTTGTTGCCGGTCGTGTTGAAAACCGCGCTGCGGGTGATGTTGGCTGCGACGCCGGTACCGCCGCCGGTCGCATTGGTGCTCCACAGCGAAGCCGTCCCCCAGTTCCCACCGACCGTCGCCGACCAGTAGGAGGTCTGCGCTAATGCTTGGCCGGCAGCAGGAATCGTACCGAGGAGAATCGCCAGGAACTGGGCCCGACGGCGAAGGCGAGAGCGAAAAGACTTCCGAACTTTGACAGAAGAATTCATGAAGAGGACTCCAGGTAACGATCCAGAAAAAACCAGGAATATTCGCTGGGCAGGGCCCGAAAAGTCTGCGCAGGGTGCGCAACCGCACTCAATGCATCAGGCCGTAGTCTAAGCAAGCAATTTTCGCATTACAATCATCTTATCTTTTTTTTCCGAAAGATTTTCCCCTTGCGCCATCCTTTGGGGGGGATTGGCTACATCGCGGCGGCTTCGGCCGACGCGGGAGTTTCATGAAGTCCTCGATTTCGCCCTGGTGGGCCGTCGGATAAGGCTGAGCCGCAGCATCCTCCGAAACGCAGCTCGGGATAGGAGAAATACCGGGGAGGGATAACTGCATCCCAAGATGAGAGCCAAAGTTCCTCAGAGATTCCCAGCAACGGTGGACGGGAAAGCCTTCCGTTTTCGGTCGAAAGGCTTCGGAATCCGAGCCGAATGGCTGTGGCAACGAGCAACGGGTGGCAGGGAGGCTGACAGCAGAGACGGTGACCGGTGGGGCGCGTTCCGGTGTCGGTGGCTGGAGGGGTGAGGAGCGGGGAGAGAGGTAAAAGTGCGAGCAAACCTTCGTGGATCGCTGGCGAGGGGCAACGACTTTCCGGTAGAATTATGGGGTCTCAGACTTCCGTTCGAAGACTTTGAGAAATTCCAGGTCGCTCCCCTCCCCTTTCGTGTCGAAAGCTGCACCGCCGATGGGGCCCTGCCCAAAGCCAGGTGCGGCCGCACTCTCTCGTTTCCTCCATCCATTCTAAGGACCTTCGCCATGCAACGCGCCACGCTCGCCATTGAACCAGGGAAGTCGAAGCTTTCCTCGCCTTGCGCAGCATGCTTGCTCCTGCTCATCGCCAGCTGGTGCACGATGAGCTCGGACCACCGAACCTGCCTGGCCCAATCGCCCACGGCCACCGCGGGAGTACTGGTCGAGGCCGAGTCTTTCGCCGAGCATGGCGGCTGGTCGCTCGACACGCAGTTCATCCGCAACATGGGGTCACCCTACTTGCTGGCGCACGGGCTGGGTAAGCCGGTGACGAATGCGCGGACCGAGGTCGAGTTGCCGGCGACGGGGGAATATCGGGTCTACGTCCGCACCAAAGATTGGGTGGCTCGTTGGGGGGCCAGCGGCCAACCGGGACGCTTTCAGCTGTTGATCGATGGGCAACCGCTGCAGCAGACGCTAGGGACGGAGGGGGCCGATTGGCATTGGCAGGCGGCTGGAAGTTTTCATGCCGCCGAACGCAAAGTGAAGGTGGAGCTGGCCGATCTGACTGGATTTGATGGCCGCTGCGATGCGATTTACTTCACCCAGGGCGATCAACCGCCACCCAACAGCAGCGGGATCCTGCCTGAGTGGCGGCGCGAGCGGCTGCGGTTGCCGGCATCGCCCGAGCGGAAACAAGGTTACGGGCTGGTGGTGATCGGCGGCGGTTACGCTGGGATGGGGGCGGCCCTTTCCGCAGCCAGGATGGGTTGTCGGGTAGCGTTGATCCAAGACCGGCCGGTCCTGGGGGGGAATGGTTCCAGCGAGATCCGGGTTTGGGCCAAGGGTTTGATCCGCCGTGGCAAGTATCCCCGCATCGGCGAAATCATCGAGGAATTCGCCGATCGGGCTACCAAGTCCCCAGGGACTTTCGAGGAATTTGGCGATGCCGAAAAAGAGGCCTTAGTGCGGGCCGAGGCCAATATCGATCTCTTCCTGGAGCATCATGTCTTTGCGGTCACCACCGAAGGGCAGCGGTTGGTCGGGGTCAAGGCCTTTGATGTTCGCACCTCGCGCGAACTGGTCTTCGAAGGGAAACTCTTCGTCGATGCCACCGGCCACGGTACGGTCGGGGCGTTAGCGGATGCCGACTGGAACATCGAAGAGAAGGGGCGGATGGGGATGAGCAACATGTGGGCTTGGGATGAAGGGAAAGGGCCAAGCAGCTTTCCCGAGACGCCGTGGGCTCTCCCGCTGGAGATGAAGGACTTTCCGTACCCGGTGGATCATCATGGCCAATGGTTTTGGGAGAGCGGCTTCGATCGCGATCCTTTGGCCGATGCCGAAGGGATTCGCGATTGGAACCTGCGAGCGGTCTTCGGGGCCTTCAACGCCATGAAGAATGGCGATGGCGCAGCCGACCATCCGACCGCCTTCCTTACCTGGGTGGCTTACGTCGGCGGTCCGCGCGAATCGCGACAACTGATGGGGGATGTGATCCTGACGCAGGACGACATCGTCGGCAAGAAGGAGTTTCCCGATGGCTGCGTGCCGAGCACTTGGAGTATCGACCTCCACTATCCCAAGCAACAGTATGCCGAAAAATTTCCCGACAATCCTTTTATCTCGATCGCTGAGCACGACAAGCGGATCGATCGCAATTATGGTTATCCGGTTCCCTATCGCTGCTTCTATTCGCGGAACATCGAGAACCTGTTCATGGCCGGGCGTTGCATCAGTGTGACCCACGAAGCCTTGGGAACGGTGCGGGTGATGAAGACCTGCGGGATGATGGGGGAAGTGGTCGGCAAGGCGGCCTCGCTTTGCATCCAGCACGACTGCCTGCCGCGAGCCATCTACGAACGCTATTGGGATGAAATGGACCAGTTGCTGCAATTGCCGGGTAAGGCTTATCGCAAGACGTTGACCGATCCGATCACCATTCCCGACGATGCGTTGCCCTTGGCCAGCGCCTTCGGCCCGCCCACGGGGGTGGATCCTTCGAGCCTCGAAGGGATCGTGCTCGACAATCGTCAGGCGATTACCCAAGGAAATTGGGTGAGCGGCGAGGGGCTGCCGGGGTATATCGGTTACGACTACGTTTATGCTTCGCCGAAAGCCGAGGCCTCGATCCGCTTTGAATGGAAGGCCGATCGCACCGGCATGGTCGAGGTGCGATTGGGATACCAACCCCATGAGAACCGCGGGGCGAACGTACCGGTGGCGGTGA
>JBILTQ010000359.1:0-5794 GCA_044371435.1 Pirellulaceae bacterium
CGGTTGACCGTGGCCGTCCCGCCGCCTGAACCCTCGTTGGCCCCTTCTTCTTCCTCGCTGGCCGCCTTCGAAAGCACCACGACTTGCTTGATTCCCGGCATCACTCCCGACTTGCGGGAGTCGAACATCATCTGGTATCGACCTTGGGCATCGGTTACGCCGAAGGAATAGGTGCTGTCCTCGGCCACAAAGCGAATCTCGGCCTCGGGCAAAGGTAGACCGTCGAGCAACACTTGCCCAGCGATTTCTACCAGTCCAAGCGCTCCATAATTCGGTTCCGGCTTGCGATCGCAGCCGACCACCACCCAACTACTAACTACGACCACCCATAGAACAAGCCGTCGAAGACCAACTTTCCATTCCGGCTTCATGCTAGCGATCCTCAAAGGTGGTCGGTTCACCCCCATCACGTGACCCGAGAGCACGGTAGATGGTGATGTCGATGTTATCGGTCATGAAGGTGACCGACCCGTCGCCCATCCCCATGTGTCCGCCGCCGAAATGGTAACTGCCAAAGGCCACTTCCATCAGGCGGCCATCAGACGACGGCTTCAAGATCTGGAGATTGAGTTGCGGAAACATGCTGGCTACTGCTTCGGAGAACTCACTCCCTGCACTCCCCCCATCGCAAGTGCAAGGATCGACCTGCGGACCGCCGATGCCCCAAAAATCCATCCCGTTCCCGTCCTTGCTAAAGTCGGGATCGGTGTGCGATTCACCGACGAAGACGGTATTGGAAGTACCATCGAGGATCGAAGCGAAACTGGTTCGACTGCAACCGTAAAAGACCCCATCGAGGTCTACCTGCTCGAAGGAATGGGTGTTTCCCACCGGCCGTGAGTTGGCATCATCCGACGACACCCGACTGCTCCCGTTACCGCGATACGCAATCTGGGCTCGCAACTCGATGCCGTTGTAAGTCTTGGAGAGCGGGGACGGCATGCTCGGGCAACGATAGACGGGAATCACTTGTTGGCAGGCTTTGTAATTCGGACTGTTGCGGTTGTCCCAGTTCCCCAAACCGTTCTCCTGGAATAGCAAAGTATCGTAGAGCGGCGATTGATCGATCTGCGGCAAAATGGAAGCTGTCCAGAAAGCCCCGTGGGTTGTCCACCCAGCCGGAAATACTTTGTAGGCACTCTCATAGTTATGAATACCAACCAGGATCTGCCGTAAATTGCTGCCGCAAGCCATCCTCCGAGCGGCTTCTCGGGCCTGCTGTACTGCGGGTAACAGCAAACTAGCCAGCACCCCGATGATCGCAATCACCACCAGTAATTCGACCAAAGTGAAGGCTTGTCTCGCGAAAAGCCGCCTCGCCTTGCGATGTCGCATACAACTCTATTCCTTGAGGGAGCAACCATGAAACCGATTCAGTTGTGCGGCGTAGCCAGGAACCGCCACGCTGTACGATCGCCTATTGGCTTTCACCGCTGATCTTCTTCCGGCGACTTTATAAGAGGAACTCCATCAGCTCCAAAGTCCAACGGAATCCAATTCATAAAAACTTCATCATTCCGCCGAGCACTTGGCAGGCGACCTTCTCCGCGCCATGGGCAGCCGCGACAGCCATGGCTCAATGACACTCCCAGGTAACCCTCGCAACAGAGGTGTTTCGAGCAGGGGCGGAGGCAGATTGGCTTGGATATCGTATCGGGATGAACAGAAGGGAGCTTCTGCGGTTAGCTGGGATGAATCAACTACCGATCTCTCGAGTGACTCGCTCCACGAACCTTCGAGCGGGATTCGATCGCCGTTGACGGAGCATCTGCTGCTCGAGGCTGTTAGGAATCGATGAACGAAAGCTGAAGAAAACTTTCGAGAAAAATTTGCGCAATCTGAATACTTGCTTTGCGAGTTCTTTGCATTCACCGGTTGTAATGGTCGCGTAATTTTTTTGGAGACGACCGTAGCACTGAATTCATGGCTTATGGTCGGCAGCCTGGCTTTTGCCTAGCGATCCTCTCCCCCCTTTCTCGTTTCACAGGATAACGCATGTTTTCATCCATTGGTCGATGGTCTCCGTGGTCTCTCAAGAATGGCTGGCGACGTGATGCCGCAACGGCTCGTCGTCGAACTGATGCTAGGAAAGTCCTGTCGCGAGCCCTTCAGGTCGAGGGTTTAGAGGAACGTCGAGTCTTCGCCGCGGCTATCCTGAACGAGTTGGTGGTCGACCCCAGTGGTACCGATACGAATTTCGAGTACATCGAAATCAAGGGAACGCCTGGTGCGACGCTGTCGAATCTCTACTTCACATCGATCGAAGGGGATTCTCCTGGAGTTGGCTTGGCTGACCTGGTGGTTAACCTGTCGGGAAGCTCTCTCGGCAGCAACGGCTTGTTGGTGATCACCTCCGGAGCCCCCGGCTTCACCTTCGCTCCGGAAACCACGGTGGTCAATGTCGAAGCCCTGACGCTCGAGAATGCTACGAACTCCTTTGCCCTCATCTCGAGCCTGACGACGATCAATCAAGGCAGCGATCTCGATACGAACAACGACGGCATCCTCAACCTGCCAGCCGACGCGGTACTGGTCGATGCGGTCGGCTGGTCAGACGGTGGACTGACCGACCTGGCGTATGGGGCAATCTTGAGTCAAAGCGCGACCTTACCCCCTGGCGCGGCGACCCGCTTCCTCCACGACAACCGTCCGAATACGGCAGCCGCCTGGTACAACGGGGACCTGTTGGCACCGAACAGCGGGACGAGTTACACAACGACGGCGGCGAGCCTGAGTGCCAATTTTCCGGCTGGCGGGGCAATCACCCCCGGAACGATCAACGTCCCGGGTGACCTGAATCTCGCCCCGACGGGAGTCGCCGACGCTTATCAGGTCGAACCGAGCGGTCTGCTGACAGTCAACGCCGGTTCCGGGGTCCTCTCCAACGATACCGACCCCAACGGGGTGAACTCACTGCTTGCGGCGGTCCTGATCGCCGGTCCCGTCAATGCCTCCGCATTTGCGTTGAATGATGATGGCTCCTTTTCCTACACCAACAATGGAGTGGCTGGAGTCGATAGCTTCACCTACCAGGCGACCGACCTGAACCTGTTCAGCTCAACGGTCACGGTCTCTATCAATGTCGCCGCCAACACCAACGTCGGTCCGACCCTGACCATCCCGGCCGGAACACTCAGCTACACGGAGAACGCAGCCGGAGTGATTCTTGCCGCGACCGGCACGGTCACCGATACCGACTCGGCAAACTTTGGCGCCGGTTCGTTGACGATAGACCTGCTCGCCAACGGCAGCCTGGATGATCGCTTGGAAGTCAACAACCAGGGAAGTGGGGCTGGTCAGATCGGTGTCGTAGGTAGCTTGATTCAGTACGAAGGAGTTACCATCGGCTCGGCGGCCGGTGGTGATGGCGTGGCCCCCTTGGTGGTCACCCTCAACAGCAATGCGAGCCTGGCGTCGGTGCAAGCCCTCTTCCGTAACGTTACTTTCCGTAACGTCTCCGATAACCCGACCACCCTCACCCGCACGGTACGCTTTGTGGCCAACGACGGCGACGGGGGCCCCAGTGGCGGGATCAGCAACACGGTTACCCGGGACATCGAGGTCGTCGCGGTCAACGATGCCCCTAACCTGATGAGTAGCCGTGCCGTCCTCAATTATGCAAGCGGGGGCGAAGCCGTTACCATCGACGGGTTGATCTCGGTATCCGACGTCGATTCGCCCAACCTCGATGGCGGTAGCTTGACGGTGACGATCAGCAGTGGATCGTTGAGCGGCGATAGCTTGGCCATCCGCAACTTGGGAACGGGAGTGGGGCAAGTCGGCATCAGCGGCAACCTGGTGTCGTACGGCGGAGTCAACGTCGGCTCTTTCTCGGGCGGTTCGGCTGGTAGTCCGCTGGTCGTGACCCTCAATGCGAGTGCCGATGCGGTAGCGGTTCAAGCTATCGCCCGGGCCGTCACTTTCCAAACTACCAACATGCGGTTGGTTCCCACGCCGCGAACGATTGAGTTTGTCGCCAATGATGGCGATGGCGGTACCAGCAACGCCACCAACTTCACCGTGACACAATCGCTTATCCGTCGCTATGGTTTCCAGGAAGGAGTCGATAATGGTCAAGGCCTTTATGCCGGGACCAGCGACGTTGCCTTGGCCCAAAACCAACCTGATACCGTGACTACCGGCGGGTTGCTGGTCGATTTCGATACCGGGACAGTAAATTCAGCCGTGCTGATGCGGTTCGACAATCTGGTCGGGAATGGACCTGGACAGATTCCACCCAACGCTCAGGTCGTGGCGGCTCGCTTGGTGGTCAACACCACCAATCCCGGGGATGGCGGCTCCTTCCACCGGATGTTGACCGCCTGGGATCAGAATACGGCTACCTGGAATTCGATCCCGACAACCTTGAGCGTTAATGCATACCCGATCCGCAATAACGACGTGACAGCCAGGGCGATCTTTGACTCTCAAGTCGGCGGACCAACCGGCGGCGGCGATGCCTTGGCCGGGGTGACCACCATCGGTGTCAAAGCCGATGTCCAAGCCTGGGTGAATGGCGAAACCAACTACGGTTGGTTGATGCAGGGTTGGGAAGGTCAAACCGATGGTTGGAATTTCACCAACTCCGAAAACGGGACCCTCAAAAATCGACCACGATTGGAGGTCGATTGGATCCCGGCCAGTGTCAATTCGGCCAGCTTCCAGCAAGGGGTCAATGGCTACACCGGTACCGTGGATACGGCGCTGACCCAAGCTACCCCCGATACCGATAACTCAGTAGCTACCGGCATGATGTTTTCGGACTACAACGATGTCGGAGCCACCAACAACACCCATGTCGTGATGCGTTTCGATCAGATCAACGGCGCCTTGCCCGGCCAGGTGCCGACCGGCGCTTATATTCACGGCGCTGCCTTGACCCTGGCTAGCACTGCGAACAACGGTGCGGGTGACGGCGGTCAGTTCTATGCCTTGCGAAACGCCTGGCCGGCCTTGCCGACCTGGAATGGATTTGTCGATGGGATCCAAGCGGATGGGATCGAAGCAGCGGTCAATCCGACGACGGTGGCTGGAAATCCGAGCCTGTCGCCCAATGTCGACGGTGGTTGGAATACCTTCTACGTCACCTCCGATGTGCAGGATTGGACCAGTGGCGCCGCCGCGAACAACGGTTGGGGGATCGTGCCGTGGACCGGCGGCAGCGATGGTTGGGGAATTACCCCCTCCGAAGCGACCGACCCACGGATTCGCCCTCAGTTGCAGGTCTTTTTCACTCCGGTCGGTATCAGCGTTTCTCCCACCAGCGGCTTGACGACCACGGAAGCCGGCGGAACTGCCAGTTTCAACGTGGTCCTGAATACCCCGCCCACCGCGGACGTGACCATCGGTGTCTCGTCGAGCGACACCAGCGAGGGGACGGTAAGTGTCTCACAATTGACGTTCAACGCCAGCAACTGGGATATCCCGCAAACGGTGACGGTGACGGGTGTCGATGATGCCCTCGATGATGGCGATATCAGTTACCAGATCGTCCTGGCCGCCGCCATCAGCGGCGACTTGAATTACGGCGGTCTGGACCCAGCCGATGTCAGCGTCATCAATACCGACAACGATACGGCCAGCGCCTCGAACGTGGTCAACCGTCAGCTCTTCTACAACAACGCCACCGTCATTCCCTTCGGCAACGGTTCGGGTAACCCGACCAATGCCATCGATACCAGCAAGGTGGCCGTACTCCCGGGTCAGGAAACGGGCTTTACGAGCTACACCAATTACATTCGCGGCCTGAACGGATTGATCGTCGACATCGATAATCTGCCTGGGGTACCCACCG
>JBILTQ010000547.1:0-2789 GCA_044371435.1 Pirellulaceae bacterium
GATCCAAGTCACCGATCAAAATCACCGTAAGTAAAACCGATACCAACGTCATTTTCGACCTCAGATCGGACGGATCGACCACCGGTCCCAAGCCACTTTGAGCTTGGCGGCCTCGGCGAAGCCCCGAAGGTGCGGCTTGACGGACCCTGTTTTGTCCCCTGGCCAAGCTAGCCCTGCAGGGCGATGGATGGGTTGTATTGAGCGGTGGCCATGGATGGTTCACGAGAGTCCTTGGCAGCAAGCCGTTGCTTACGCGGTCACTGTTCAGCTACCGTTCCCAGAAATTCCCATCGTCGCCGGCTGCGACCTGTCGCGCCGGGCTGCACGCTGGTCGTTAGCCGGCATTCCACGCTTGGTAAGGCTCGCGAGGGTATTCGGGGATGGAAGGGCCTTGTTGAATTTTGGGGCTTTGTTCGAACCAGCAACGGTTTGCCGATCGTTGGCTATACTCAACCGTTTAGAAATACGATGTTTCAAGGTGCCAGGGACGTGATGCAAGACCGCGGAATTTGGGATGTCGCTGTTGTCGGTGGTGGCATCGTCGGCTTGGGGGTAGCCTGGGCCGCCAGGAAACGCGGGGAGTCGGTGCTCGTGCTCGAACGTTCGGCAAGGGCCCAGGGGGCGTCGATTCGCAATTTCGGGATGATCTGGCCGATTGGCCAACCGTTGGGAGAACGTCGCGACTTGGCGATGCGCAATCGCGAATTGTGGATAGATATCGCGAGGCAAACCGGGATATTTTTTGAAAGCTGTGGATCTTTACATGTGGCTCATCACGAAGATGAGATGCAAGTAATCCGCGAGTTGGTTGCCAGCGATGCTTCGGGGTTGCAGCAGCTCGACCGCGAAGAGACTTTGAGCCGGAGTCGGGGGGTGCAACGGGTGGGTTTGGTGGGGGCCATGTGGAGCCCCTGGGAATGCCGCGTCGATCCGCGTCAGGCGATCGCTGGGACCGCCGCCTACTTGGAATCTTTGGGGGTGAGGCTGGAATATAGCCAGAGCGTCCGACTGATCGAAGATCAACAGCTGGTCACCACCGATGCCAAGCGATACACCGCGCGACGGATCTTCGTCTGCAGCGGCGAGGATTTCCAGAGCCTTTATCCGACCGAGCACCGCCATTCGGGGATGAAGCGGTGCAAACTGCAAATGATGCGGACGCTACCGCTCAAGGCTGGGTTTCAGCTAGGGCCTCATCTGGCGAGTGGTCTGACATTGCGTCATTACGAGGCCTTTCGCCAATGTCCATCCCTGGTCGCATTGCGGCAACGCATTGCCAGCCAGCAGCCGATGCTCGATCGTTTTGGTATCCATGTCATGGCTTCGCAGAGCCGCGACGGCGAAATCGTGTTGGGGGATTCCCACCTCTACGACGATGAGATCGAGCCTTTTGAGCTCGAGGAGATCGACCGATTGATCCTCGAGGAATGCCAAAAGGTATTTGATTTCCCGGAGTGGGCGGTGCAGCAACGGTGGAGCGGGATCTATGCCAAGCATCCGACGCAGGCCTGGTTTCATCAGAAGCTCGACCATGGCGTCGAGATACTCAATGGTTTCGGCGGATCGGGGATGTCGATGTCGCTGGCGGTTTCTGAAAGGATCGTAAACCAAACATGAAGAGTCCTATCCAGGCGGTGATCTTTGATTGGGCCGGCACCTTGATCGACTTTGGAAGTCGAGCTCCGGTGGCGGTGGTCATGGAAGTCTTTGAGCGGTCCGGTGTTCCGATAACGACTGCGCAGGCGCGAGGGCCGATGGGCATGGCCAAACGCGAGCATTTGGCGGCGGTGTGCGCGATGCCGTTGGTAAGGGAAGCCTGGCATCAGCGGTACGGGCGATGGCCCGACCAGCAGGATGTCGACGCGTTGTATGCCGATTTCCTCCCGTTGCAGCGATCGTTGCTGGCCAGGCACTGCGATGCCATTCCCGGAGCGATCGAGGCCCTGGCGTTCTTGGCCGACCGTCAGATCGCGGTGGGGTCGACGACGGGTTATACGCGGGAATTGATGGAAGTCGTTTTGCCACTAGCGGCAAGCCAAGGAATTGCTCCACAGGTGGTGGTGGCCGCCGACGATGTGCGATCGGGTCGACCCAAGCCATGGCTGATCTATGAAGCGATGCAACGTTTGGACCGATATCCCGCCTGGCATTGTCTGGTAGTCGACGACACGCTGGTCGGTCTGGACGCGGGGATACAGGCTGGCTGCTGGACCGTCGGGGTAAGCCGTTCCGGCAACGAATTGGGGATGAGCAGGATGGAGCTTGATCGGGCCGAGCCGAGCGATATCGCCGAGCGACTCCTGGGCATCGAACGGCGTTTTATCGATGTGGGTGTTGATTTCGTCATTGGATCGGTGGCTGATCTTCCCCAGGTCCTGCTGGAAGTCGAGCGGCGGATTGCTGCCGGGGGCTTACCGCGCGGCTTGAGTGGGCAGCGAGCGAGCTAGCCACCTGCCAGCAAGCATGGGCCGCGACTGGAAGCATCCGGCCGTCGGTTGAGTTCGCCGCGGCCGTGAGATGCCAGGGTTGATAGGGCCGCGTGTTGGCCGACATCGGCGGCTTATCGAGGGCTATCCATCCGGATGCCGACACGCACCGGGCCATCGGCTCGGCAAGCCAGCTCGACCGCTTCCTCGATGGAGTCCAACGGGTACCATCCGGCGACCAGCGTTTCCAAGCCTTGGAGGGCTGGTTGGCTGACGGCCTCGACGGCGGCGACCAGATGCCGCGGCTGGTAGTTGTGAATTCCGCGGAGGCTTAAGCAGCGACGGACAATCGACTCGGGGGAG
>JBILTQ010000562.1:0-2607 GCA_044371435.1 Pirellulaceae bacterium
CAAGGGGACGTCTGGAAAGACCGAGCCGACCAGGAGGATGCGGCCACCGAGCCGGGCATGGTGAATCGCCATCTCCACCGCTTTGGTCGAGCCTGCGGTATCGAGGACCACATCCGGCCCGTAGTGAGTCCAAGCCTGACAAGCCTGCGTGAGATCCTGGCTGAGGACCGTCCGCTGAACGCCCATCTGCCTGGCTACTTCCAGACGATCGGGGCGAGCATCGCAGAGCATGACCTCGCCCCGGAACTGGTGATGGGCGATCGCAGCCGCCGTCAAGCCCAGCATCCCCCCGCCGAGGATGAGGAGTTTCTCGGTGGCCGCCAGTTGAGCCGCTTCCAGGGCCGCCATCACCGTGGCGGTGGCGCAGTTGACCGGACAAGCCAAACCCAGGGGAAGCTGATCGGGTAGTTTCACCAGCGTGGTCCCGGGGAAGAGCAAGCAAAACTCCGCCAACCCCCCGTGCCATTCCCGTCCGCTCGACCACCGCGTGTGTCCATACTTGCGCAACTGCTCACACTTTTGCGGGAGCCCGGCCTGGCAGTAGAAGCAACGCTGGCAGCAAGCGATTAGACTCCAGGTGATGCGATCCCCCACCGACAGCCGGGCACCCCGGGCATCGAAGAGGTCGGCCCTCGTCCCCGAGGCTACAATTCGCCCGCACATCTCATGACCGAGGATGGTAGGGGTCGGCTCCGCGCGTCTCCCCTGGAGTGTATGCAGATCGCTACCGCACAGGGTACACCCTTCGATAGCCACCAGGATCTCTTCAGGCCCAGGTGACGGCAGGGGGGTGGTTTCCAGTCGGAAGCCGATCTCCCGACCGCAAAAAATGGCGGCTGTGGCTATTGGACTCAAGAGGCGGCTTCCTCGATCCCTCGCTGCGATCGCACGTTCAAAAAGTAGATAGCGGCGATTGACAGCAAGAGCAACATCACGATCCCTGAAATCAAGCACAACCCAAAGAACAGCGGAAAAATCGCCGTGTTGCGCGGCAGCAGTGGCCGCCCCAACATCAGGGCAACATAGCCAAGGTATCCGACACTGTCGACGATATACATAAGGAATCCGATATTTCCGCGATCGCGAGTGGTCGCGATCATCCGCTCGAAGATGGTGGTATGGATCGCCACGTAGGGGAGGTAGAGGCCCAGGCCAACCAGCACCATGAAGCCCATCGGCCCGAGTCGTTGCTGGTGCTGCAACCACAAGCACAGCAGAATCAACCCGGCGCCGACCGCCGACATGGCGATCGAGGCCAACAAAGCGCGGCGGTTGTCGACGATCAAGATGCTCAAGCTATTCAAGGCCAACACGATGACGGCCACCCAGAGGTCGGTCCAAGCATAGTCGGCCGGCATGGCGGGTGTCCCCAAGGCCTGCCATAATTCAGGCCCGAAGTCATCGCGAACGCTGCGGAGGATGGTGGTTAAAAAATAAACGCCGGCGATGGTCCCCATGCCGACAGCATACTTGGCGAGGAAGGTCATTCGCATGGCGCGGGTCATCGGCTCGCGTTGGCTGCGTTGAACGACATCCTGCGCATCGGGTGGCGGAATACAGGTGAGCATCCAAACGCCGCCGAGCATCGGAAGGTAGAACAGGGAACCAGCGGCAAACGGCATCCACGGCTCGCTGACCCCGGCTTGCAACAGCCAACTCCCGATCGTCTTGGAAACGCCGCTGGCCAGGATGAAGGAAGCGCACAGTCCAGCCGAGAGGAACTCGGTCATTCGCCGTCCTTCGAGGAATCCCAAGACCAGGCCGAATACCAGCCCCAGCGGCAGGCCATTGACGAACATGGCCAAGACATTCCAGGGGGTAGGGAGGACGGCGAAGAGGGCTAAGGCGAGATGGGAGATCGAGATCAACCCGATCAAGGCCGCCGCCCGCCGCCGCGGCGGCATTTCGGCGATGACGCGAATCCCGATCAGCTTGGAAATCAGGTAGCCGATGATCTGCGAACTGATCAAGGCCGACTTCAGATCCCAGCCGAAAACTTCCTGGCCGGAAAAGGGGGCGGCGGTGAAAGGTTTGCGAAAGGCGTACATGCACGAGTAGGTGCCGAAAGCGGCAGCCACCCCCCACACGCTCAACCACCAGGAAGATTTCGCCAAGTGGCGACCGATGATTCCGTGCATCTCGTGACCTAACGACCGGCGAGTGGCTGCAAGCAAGCTTGAAGGTGCACGACGAAGGACTCGATCGGCGGGGTCGCTTTGAGCGGGTCTTTCGCCAGATCATCCCATCGCCGCAGTTGCAAAGCCTGCTGGTAGTAGGGTTCGGCTTGGAACTGCGCCAACTCGCCAGCGTCCATCACTCCTCCCTGGTCCAGGAAGCTTTTATAGGAGGTGGGGGAGAGAGTTTTCTCGTAGCCTGGATCGATGGTACATAGGTAGCGTTTGGCTGCCACGTGGAGTCGGACCGGGTCGGCCACTGCCGCGCCAAAGTTCTTCAGCAACCAGGCGTAGGCGCGTTGCTCGTGCTGATCATCCAGATTTTCGCCATCGCTTTTGGGAAGTTCGCGATCATCGATGATGTGACCAAAATCATGCAGCAGGGCAGCGACGACTTGCCAGGGTTCGGCATGTTGTTCCATGGCCAAAGTGG
>JBILTQ010000133.1:0-12762 GCA_044371435.1 Pirellulaceae bacterium
TATCGACACCGCTAGCCACCGGTTTGAAAGCCCCGACCCGCGGGTAGGTTCCTTTCAAGGCCTCGATCAGACGGCAGGCAACCCACGTCTTCCCGACTTCGGTATCAGACCCGACGACGAAAAGTCCACCCGCCCCTGTCCTTGCCGCTGGCAGCCTGCAATCGGTCATCGTTGGAATCGGATCCCTCAGGAGTGATGGTGTGCCTGGTTGCTGATACCGCCGCGAGTGTCTCCTCGCCACCGCTGCGCAAGACACGGCCAGACAAGACTTACCAAGATGGCTCCCGTCTCTTACCATAGGAGTTCTGGGGCTCTAACCAGCCTCTCAGTGTATCCTCGCCCCTCACTTCTGCCAGTGACCTTGACTCAGTACGACTCGAATTCCATGGAGCCCACGCCGCCGAGTCGTTTTATCGTTGGCATCGATCTCGGCACGACCAACTGTGCCATGGCCTTCGTCGATAGCGAGGCCGCCGAAGCTCGCGTGGAAGTCTTTCGTATCGGGCAGTGGGTCGATTGGCAAACGGCGGAAGCCAGTCCAACACTTCCCTCCTTCCACTATCAATGGACGGACCAGGAAGCGCGCGAGCTGAAAACTGGTCGAGCTTCCCCTTGGGTAGAGTCCGACTACGCGGTGGGAATCCTTGCCCGTGAGCGTCATACGCTGGACAGTAGCCGGAGCCTTGGATCCGCGAAGAGTTGGCTCTGCCACCCGGGGGTGGACCGCACCGCCCCGATTCTCCCATGGCAGGCCGACGCGGATGTTCAACGGATTTCACCGGTCGAGGCCAGCAGTCGCTACCTGCTTCATATGCGGAGGGCCTGGGACCGCGTTCATCCCGACCATCCCTTGGCTGAGTGCGATGTGATCATTACGTTGCCAGCGTCCTTCGATGAAGTTGCCCGAGAGTTGACCATCGAAGCCGCCAGGCAGGCCGGTTTGCCGCGAATCGTGTTGATCGAAGAACCCCAGGCGGCCTTCTACGCCTGGTTGAGCCGGCATGAGAAGGATTGGCAAACGAAAATCCGACCCGGACAAACGATCTTGATCTGCGATATCGGTGGCGGCACAACCGACTTCACGTTGATCCGGGTGCGTGAGGCGAACACCGAGAGCGAGTATGGTCTGCATCGAGTCGCGGTCGGTAAGCACCTGCTGTTGGGCGGGGACAATTTCGATGTCGCCTTGGCCAAAGCGGTGGAAACAGATTTATTGACTTCCGAGGCCACGTTCGCGCCGGACGCTGACGATCCCTCCAGTCCCCCGACCTTGACACATCGGCAGTGGGAAAGCCTTCGCGGTCAATGCCGTCAGGCCAAGGAGCAGTTGTTGGGCGAGGAGGGTTTGCCGACCTATCACCTGGCGGTCGCTGGTGCCGGGAGTCGCCTGCTGGGCAAGACCCTTTCGCGGACGCTGACCCGTTCCCGGGTGCAGCAGGTCTTGATCGAAGGTTTTTTCCCGCAGGTGCCGCTCTCTGATCGAGTGCAGCACAGCCCGACCGGGCTCTTCGAGTTCGGTTTGCCTTATGAATCCGATCCGGCCATTACTCGGCACTTGGCCGAGTTCCTTTGGGACCATCGCTGGGCCGGCCGTTCGGAGGAGGAAGCCGCCAGCTTGACCGACCTGCAAGCGGCCCGCCCCGACTGGCTCCTGTTCAACGGCGGCGTGCTCGAGTCGAGTCTGATCCAGCAGCGGTTGTTGGATGTCGTCCGCGGCTGGTTCGCTCCTTCGGTGGAGGCTGGGCTGGCTTCCGCGATCCAGGTTTCGCCGATCGACGTCCTCGATGGTGAACGACTCGATCTGGCAGTAGCAGTCGGGGCAGCCTATTTCGGTCGCGCCCGGCGCGGGGATGGGGTTCGGATCGATGCGCGGTTAGCGCGAGCCTACTACCTGCAGGTGCGCCGTGATCCTCCGCAGGCGATGTGCGTCATGCCGGGTGACGCCGCTCCTTTAGACCTGCATGTTCTCGACCAGCATCCCTTTGAGTTGGAGGTCGGAATGCCGGTTCAATTCCCGATCCTCGTCTCCAGCACCCGGTTGATCGACCGCGCGGGTGAGGTGGTCGATATCGATCCCACCGTGATGAGCCGACTGCCGCCGATCCAAACGGTGATTGAAACCCTTCGCGGCCGGCGCCATGAGCGACGGCAGATTTTTCTCGAATCGCAGCTGACCGAGATCGGCACGTTGGACTTGTCTCTGGTCGAGGCCAACTCGGCCACGGCTTCGTCGCCTCGACAGCGTTGGCGGTTGGCCTTCGACTTGCGCAGTACCGTCGAGACGGATCGGATGGCTCACGATGGTTCCTTGGAGCAATCGGGGATCGTGGCCTCCGCATTGGTCGATACGGCTCGAGCAGCCTTGGAAGCCGCCTTCGCTACCGGCTCGTCCACCGAATTGGCCCGAGGTTTGCCGCGGAAGTTGGCGGAAGTTTTGGGTGAACCCAAGCATCGCTGGAAGCCTTCGCTCCTGCGAGGTATGTGGCAGGTACTGATCGAGCTGAACGAGGATTGCCAGCGCACACCGGCCTTGGAAGGACGATGGTTGCACCTGCTGGGATACTGCTTGCGCCCCGGCTACGGTTACGCGGCTGATGATTGGCGGGTCCAGGCCACCTGGCGGCGGATCCACGGAAAATTGAAACATGCCAGCAATGCCAACGAGGCGATGGTTTTATGGCGGCGATTGGCAGGTGGCTTTACCGCCGGTCAGCAGCGAGCGCTCTGGCAGGAATTGCAAGCCCCCTTTCGCCAAACTTTGGAAGCCTCTCCCAGAGGTGGCAACGTCGGCCAGGAGAAAACCGAGATCATTCGCTTGATCGGTAGCCTGGAACACTTACCGCTGCGTTCCAAGCAGGAGTTGGGCGAGGCAGCCATCGCCCAGCTCTCGAAGAAGAAACTGACAACCTTCCATGATTCCCTGGCATGGTTGGTAGGTCGCGTCGGCGCGAGGGTCCTGGTGTATGGCTCGATGTCCTCGCTGGTGTCGGCCGATATCGTCGAGTCCTGGTTGGCGAGACTATGCGACAACGCCGTCCCTACCCCAGCCGTTTCCCTTTGCCTGATGCAGTTAGGGCGGCGCACAGGTGATCGCTTTCGCGATATCTCACCGGCGATGAGGGAAAGGGTCCTGGAAACTTTGAAAGCCTGGCAAGCTCCGCCCCGTTACCTCGACCTGGTCCGACAAGTCCAGGCGTTGGAAGATGCAGAACGCCAAGCGATCGTCGGCGACGAGTTGCCGTTGGGGATACAAATCTTGCCCGGGACCTAGGCAGAACGGTAAGGCAGGGAATCGCCGACGGCCTCAGCGGCAATCGTTTCGAAATCGAGCCGCAACTGGCGTTCATCGCACTGCTTGCCGAATTCCTTATACATCAAGCTGGGCTGAATGTCATGGTTATGCTGGTACTTGTCGCTGGTGTATTCGCGAACGCTTTCCGAAACCTCGTGGTAAAGGATCTGGCAAATGCGGATGCCCGGATAGATACGGATCGGTTGGACGGCGAACATTTCCAAAGTCCAATAGCCGCAAAAGCCCACATCGCCAAAGCCCGAGCTGACATGGACGAACAATCCCAACCGAGCCAGGGAACTGCGACCTTCGAGCATCGGGACCAACTGGTGTGTCTCAGTCCTTTCCACCGTCCTCCCCAGATAGAGTTGGCTGGGACTGAGGATCAACCCGTCCTTGGGAATCTGTAGCCGCCGATAGCGATTGGGCTGCTTGACATCGAGCACAACCTCCTCATAAACCAACAGTTCATCGTGCAGCAGCAGATCGTAACTGTTGGCGTTCAGTTGGCTGGGTTCGTACGGATCGAGAATGATATCCGAGCCAAGTCGCTCTCTGATCTCTTCACCGGAAAGAATCATCCGCTCATCCTGTCGGCTGGATAAAGTTCGAGGACGGAATCCTAGCAATCCCAAGATTAGCAGACCCAACGCCGGCGAGCAACCTTGCCGATCCCCGGCAGGGGCTTGATCGATATCGATAATAGGAAGGCTGAAGACGCACGGAAGGGCTATCCAGCCTGACAGCTACCCTCATTTTGGTATTTTTCCTCGATTCTTTGAGCGGCGACCGCTTGCGGAGATGAAGTTGCCCGATCCCCGAGAGATGACGTTTCCCGACGACTTTGCCGGGCGGGTGCGCCTTTTTCCGCTCCCGAATTTCGTGCTCTTCCCTGGGATTGCCAAGGGTCTGCATCTCTTTGAACGACGTTATTGCGCCATGCTGGAGGAGGCCATGGCAAGCGATCGACTGATCGCCATGGCTTTGCTGCAACCGGGGTGGGAAAGGGACTACCCCCAGTGCCCCGCGATCCATCCAACCGTCTGCATCGGGCAGGTCGTTCAGCACGCGGTGACCGCGGGAAAGACCCACAACATCTTGCTGCACGGGCTGCGGCGGGCAGAAGTGCTGGAGGAGACGATCACCCCCCAAGGCTTTCGAAACGCTCGGGTAGAACTTATCGAGGACCAATTGCCTGCCAATGCCGATCGGGAGACGCGGCAGCGGGCCGCCTTAATAGCCGCGATGGACGCCTACCTGCCGGGAATCCTTGGCCGCGACTATCAGGCCTCCTTTTTTCCTGAGACCTTGTCCTTAGCCCGGCTGACCGATCGGCTGGCGGAGCAGTTGCCGCTAGCGATGGAGCACAAACAACAGCTGCTGGCAGAGAGCAACGTCGAGCGTCGTTGCGATTGGTTGAAGCGATTCCTCGATACCTTCGCGTTGATCCGGACACCAAGCCGAATTGGGTCCTGGCCAGGGCTGCCGCTTCCGTTCGACCCGAACTCACCTGGCTTCTCTGCCAATTAATGTTAGGGGCAGTATCCGGTCAGGGCCCCGCCATCGCGGCGGGACGCGGTATGGCTGCGAAGGTCGCTGTCGGATTGCAGCCGCAGCGTTCTGGGATGGGCTGGGGTGTCGAGGTTCGCACCGCTCCCATTGCACCGCCACCTTCCCGGTTGCTGGTGACAAAGCCGCAGGCCGAGAGCTTACCGGCAGTTGATTATTTCATCGCGTCGTCGCTATCCGCGAAGAAGCCATCGACCGCGGTGGGACTCAAGCCGCTGGCCAGGAAGCTATGTCGCCTGGAAGGTGGCCCAGACTGGGAAGAAGCCACGCTACCGACGGTCTCCCCGGCTTCCCCTTCCGCTTCGGCTTGAGTCGCCAACGCATTGGCGACCGGAGCCAGGTTGAGTTCCTCGGGGTGCGCTAACAAACGGATCAAGCGGGTGTTACCCTCGGTAGCTCGCACCGAGACCAGGTTGGTATCCGTCATCGGTACGCTGGCTTGGAAGGTTTGGTTGTTGTCGTTGACCGCCTGGATCTGCAGCGAATTCCCGGCGGCATTCATCGACAGATTGAGCGAGCGATAATTCCGCCAGGCACCCTTCCCGGACAACCATTGCTGGCTCTGGCCGTTGGCGACGGCCGCGGTGATGCCGCGACCGATAGTTTTTCCGAGGAAATCTCGGACATCGACGTAGCGCGCGTCGATCGTCCCCACCGCTAACTGCAAGCCACTCGTATCGCCGTCGTCTGGACGCGAAACGATCTGGACATTGCCAGCCCCGCCGGCGACGAAGGGAAGGTCGGGGACGGTCACCGAGTAATTTCCAGGCGGCAGGTCGCTGATCGAGAACGCGCCACGGTTAGAAACGGGCGCGGTCCGTTGGATCGTTTCGCCCGTTTCCGACGTGCCGCGGTACTGTAACGAGATTCCGGTCACGGCCGAGCCACCGGCCCCGCCGCTGGTCACCAGATTGCCACCGATCGAACGCGGGACAAAGTTGCGAACGGTGACGTTGACGGTCGCGGGATCGGTCAATCCCGAACCGTCGCCGAGGGTGTAACTAAAGGCGAAGCTGCCGGTGAAATCGACGCTGGGCGCCGTGTAGCGGATGGTGTTGCCCACCAATTCCAGGCTCCCTTGACCGCTTGGGGGTTGCGTGATCGACACGATAATCAACGTCTCGCCGGTATCGACCGTGGTGTCGTTTCCGAGCACCTGAATCAGTTGGTTGGGCTGGGACAAGACAGTCACGACATCGTCGTTGGCTACCGGCGGATCGTTGACGGCGGTCACATTGAAGGTGACGGTGCCGTTGGTCTGGCCACCATTGCTGCCGACCAAGCGGTAGGTGACGACATCGGTCCCATGAAAATTCGAGCGGGGAGTGTAGCGAAGTCGGGTATTGTTGGACGAGGCGGAGACGGTGCCGCCGTTAGCGCTGCTGCCGCTGATCACCGTCAACGTTTCCCCGGGTTGGCTGGGCAAATCATTAGCCAGGACATCAAAATCGGCTGCGACCGCGTCCTCGAGCAAGGTGAAGGCATCGTTGACCGCCGTCGGCGGTGGAACCAGCGGATTCACGGTGATCGAAACGGTAGCCGTAGCCGTACCACCGTTGTTGTCGCGCAGCGTATAGGTCAAGGTCTCGGTGCCGGTGAAGCCGCTACGGGGTGAATAAAGGATCGCGTTGCTGCCACCGTTGACCCGGGCACTACCGCCGGCGCTAGGTGTTCCCAGACCGCTGATGCTCAAGCTTTCACCGGAGTCGACCCCATCATTATCGTTGATGAGGACGTCGAAAAAGTTATCGTTGCTCCCCTCGATCACCGTGTAGCTATCACCATTGGCGACTGGTGGATCGTTGACCGGTTGGACCTGGACGGTGACCGTGGCAATCGCTTCGGCGCCGTTGTTATCGCGCACACTATAGGTGAATGATTCGCCACCATGGTAATTGGCGGCAGGGGTATACCGCAGGCTACGGCTATCCGAAGCGATGGTTACCGTACCACCGGCGTTGGTCGCGCCGACGGCGATGATGCTGAGGACAGCATTGCTTCCGGCGTTGATGGTATCGTTCGCCAGGACATCCATGGAATTGGCGACGCTATCCTCGTTGAAATTGAAGGAGTCGTTGTTGGCAGTAAAGTTACGACCGATGGCCAGGGAGGCAGCCCCGAAAGCGACCCGCGGCGAAGGGACGGCGGTGTCGAGGTCGTAAAGCAGGAAGCTGCGGCCGTTGCCTTCAGCCGGATCGCTAGTGAAATTGACCTGCCCCGTCGCCTTGGCTTTGAACTGCACTTCGACAAAGACGAGGCTTTCCTCGAGCGAAGCGGCGGTGGAATTGCGGGCAGCCCCTAGTTCGTCGATCAGGCCGGGGGTCGTGGTCGCGCCGGCTGGCGTGATATCGAAGTTGTTTTTACGGGTGATCGGGTTCGCCCCGTCCAGTTCGACCAGGGCCGCATCGTAATTCAAATCGAAGTAGGCAGCGAAGACACCGGTCGGATTTCCCCGAAGATCCTCGGCGATCGCCTGCAGCTTGAAGGACTGCCCCACCGAAACGCTGCTGAGCGGCGTTCCCGCGAGATCGACCGGTTGCAACCGGATGCGTCCCAAGGCAGCTTCGCTGACGTTGACGGTGAAGTTATCGGTCCGCGTATTCCCGGCGGCATCGGTCAATTGTACCCCGAAGCTTTGGGCCCCCAATTGAGCTTGGCTCGGGCTCCAGGTGACCAGGCCGGTGGCAGGCTGGATGGTCATACCAGCCGGGGGGGTGAGCAAAGCATACACCAACCCATTCCCCTCTTCGGCGTGGGCGAGATTCACCGATAAGGTCTCGCCAAGCGGCACCGACGCTGGAAAGACGGTCGGCGAGAGCGAGCTAGGGGCTATGTTGTCGAAAGTCAACGAGATCCCGGGGGAAGCCGAGCTGCTTTGTCCGCCGATACTTTGGGTAGCTGAGAGGGAGTAGGTTCCCGAGCCAAGAGCGGCCAGGTTGGCCGTGGTCAGGGTGGTGGTGGTACCGGTGGCCACCGTCGAACCGATGACCGTGCTACCGGCCCGCAAGGTGATGGTGGCGCCGTTGATCGTCCCGCCGATGGTGAAGGTCAAAGTCCCGGCATTGGTCAGGTTGTCGTTATCGCTGCTGCCGCTGTCGCTGCTGCTGGCAAGATCGATACTGGTCGGGGCCGAGGGCGCCCCGGGAGCGACATTGATGGTGACCAGTTGGGTATCGTTCTGATCGCTGGTGCTCGCATTGGGCGTTTGGTTGACTCCGACCAACACCTGAAAGCTCCCGACGAAATCAGCCGGAGGCGTGACCGTCACCAGCCCGGTGGTCGCATTGACGCTCACCGTGTAGTTCACCGACTGGCTAGCCGGACGGACAGCCGTGTAACGGACCGTATCCCCTTCCTTGTCCTGCGAAGTCAGCTGGAACTGGATGGGTTGGCCGGCGGTCACGTTGATCGCCGCCAGGTCGTTGAGGAAGGGGGCACCGTTGCTGGTATCGTTGGCGACGGTGGCGACGAAATTAGCCGAGGTCTGGTTGCCTTCGCTATCAGCGATGGTCACCGTGATCACCGCGGTTTGCCCGGCAGTCCCCACCGCCCGCAGTCGGACCAACCCATTCTCGAGATCCTCGAAGATGGTCACTGAATTGATGATCGCATCGCGGACCGGTTTGTCGCTGGCATTGACGGCGGTCCGAGCAATCCCGCGGCGATTGGCATCGCCTTCGACCAGTTGACCGAAGATCGAGTGGTTAAAATCAAGGTGCCGCGTCGGACCAGCCGTGATGAAGAATTGGGAATCGTTGGTATCGTCGGTCGACTTGGCGTACGACAGGATCCCCGAGCGATTATGCTGCAGGTCGACATCGAACTGGTCGTCGAAATTTGGCAGGCTCGAACCACCGCTACCGGTAGCCGTCGGATCGCCCCCTTGGATGACGAAGTTCTCGATCACCCGGTGGAAGGTCATGTTGGCCCCGCCGGTCGTGTTGTAGAAACCTTGTTGGGCTAGTTCCTTGAAACGGCTGGCCGCTCGCCCTCCTTCGACATCGAACAGTTCGAAGACCATCGGGCCAAAGTTGGTTTCGAAACGTGCGCTGCTGTTCCCGGTGAGAACCTCCGCTGCCACGGCCGCTGGATTGCTGCTGACGACGCTGATGGTGAGCGGATTCCCGTTGGGATCGTAGGCATCGACCGGGATATGCAACGGTGAGCCGCGGAGGACGGTGGCGTTGGAGAGGGGAGCGATCGAAGGGGAACTCGAGTTCGGGATAGCGATCCCGGAGGCGGTCGATAGTTGTTGAAGGGTCAAGAGGCCGGTCTGCCGGCTTCCGTTCTGGAATTGCCAGGTCGGGTAGGTGGTCACATTCTCATCGATCCCGCGCTGGTTGGGAGTCCGATCCGGATTGGTGACTTCGACGAAGTTCAGGAACTGGCCACCATCCTCGAAGAGGGCCTTCTGCTGTTGGCATTGGGAACACCAGTCAGCCCCGAAAAAAATCACCCCCGCATCGCGCAGCGATTTCGCGAAAGCGACCAGATCCGGCGCTGCCTCGCCTTCGGCCAAGCTCTGGCTGGTCTGCATCGCCGCCGACGGCGACAGGAAATCGCGGAGACCGTTCGTTTCCGAGGCCAAGGCGGCGCTGGCGAAGAAATCCGCAGCCATCAATTGGCGGCTTTCCAGCGGTTCGAAACGGATCGCCCGCGACCGCGTCGCCGGCAAGCAATCTTCTTTGAGGAACGAGCAGAACCGTTGTGCCAAGCGTCTCTTCTTCGCTTTGTCCAAAGCTGCCATCGACTGCAAACCTCGTTATCGTCGTTGCCTGATGTCGGGAAAGGTGGCAAACCCGTCGATTAGCCACCTGAGCCACGGCTCGAATTGGCCGCCTGGAAGTCCATGCTAGTCAAGAAGCTCCCGAACGCCGTTCGAAAAGGGATCGACCACAGCTTTCTTCGGACGCTGTGGGCGGATTTTCCAATACAACCCGTCCCGCCCGAAAAGTCGCCTTCGTCGCACAACCGTAGAAGCCTTCGATGCTCTGGTCAAGCAAATGGTTCCCTCGGGTGGCGGGAAAACTTTGGCCGCGATCGTCAGGCTGGTGGCTGACCGCCCGCCGGCGCCCCCTGCAGACCCGAGCCCGCCAGGAAAAAGACGGGCGTTGGGGGCTGGCAACGCCTAACCTCCCAGCCGGACGGCGGTCGATCGCCCCAAGCAAGCGGTCGACCGCCCCAAGAAAAAAGCCAGCTCTCCGTTTGGACAGCTGGCTTGGGTCGCGTCCTCTCTCTGGCGGGAGCACCGCCGGAGGGAGGAAGATTTCCCACCGCGAGTTATCGGTTGAATTCCTGGAGGATGGCCTGGACACCGAAGGTGAAGAAGGCTCCCAAGCTGAAGTTGAGCAATTCTTCCTCGCACTTGTACTGGAGCAGGATGGTATCGCCCGGTTGGACCAAAGGACGTTCGCGCGGATCGTTGATCGCTTTGGCGATATCGACCTCGATGGTGACTTGCCCGTTGCAGGGGAGGGGTCGGACGATGTAGAGGCGTCCGGGTGGGACTCCGCCGATGCTACCAGCGATCCCGCCGATGCCGCCGCCGAACAAGCCACCGCGTTGGGCACCGACCCCGGTGCCGGCGATCGCCATCGCCCCCAGCACGTCCAGGTCGTAATCGCGAGGGATCGGCCATTCACCACCGGGGAGCAAACCACCGGTGTAGAAGACTTCGGCCTCACGCGATTCGATATACACCACGTCGCCTTCTTCGAGGATGATATCCTCGGGGCGGAAGGTCGGGGTGACTCCGGGAGGCATCCGCAGTGGGATGCGGAGGACGGCGGGATCTTCGGGCAGCGGCGGTGGGCAACCGCATGGATCGGGGTTGCAGTAGTATTGGGCATAGAAGTTCCTCACGAACTCATCGCGTTCCTTTTGGTTCTTCGAGTCGGCGCGGAGGATCTTCACTTCATTTTTGGCGTTCAAACCGGGCAAGCCGCCGGTGGCCATTAGGGCATGCAGCACGTCGTTTTGGTAAGCCCGGAGCTTGATCAAATTCCCGGAAGCGCTTTGATCGCCCCCGCGGAGATAGCGAGTGGCCAAGGCTCCTTGCGAACCATAGCCTTGGAAGGCGCCGAGATCTTGACGGATGACCACCACGTTCACCGTCCGTTCCTGGATGATAGTCACGATCGGGGTGAGCACCCGCGAGCCGTCCTCTTTCAAGATACGGGCATCGAGGTAAGCCTTACGAATCATTTCGCGTACTTGTTCGATCGTCATCCCCTTCACGCTGATCGGTTTGACCAGCGGCAAAGAGATGGTTCCATCGTCTTGGATCGCAATCGGATAGCCCAGCGAAGGAGGTAAGGTACTATCAGCCTCGGGAAAGTTCACCGGCGGTGGGGTCGGCGGCTGATCCGGAGGAGTGAAGGGGAGGATCCCTTCGATGTACACGCCGAGGATATCGCCGGCATCCAACAGATACTGTCGCGGCGGTTCTTGCCCTAGTCGCGAGACGTCGATGGGAACCAGATTGGATTTCGGTTCGGCCAGGAACTGTGGCGGGAGGCGGCGGGCTGGAATCCCGCTGATCGGCGTGGTCAAAGAAGTGCACCCGGTCACAGCTGTAAAGAGGAGCAAGGCTAGCGGAGCCAACCGGCCAGGGTGGGCATCGAGGCGTCGCGAGCGATTCCTTCGCGACCGCCAACGCTTGGCAGCCTCAGCAATCAGGTTTCGAAGTTGGCTTTTCATACATTCCCTCGCACGCGGGTGGAGTATTGCTGGATGAGTTTGAACGGACATGGATCGATATACCCCGACCGGCTCGACGTTCGCGAGAACGCGGGCGGCCCGAGTTTTGAGTAGCCTTAGCGTTGGAGCAGCGGGCTGTTGGGTTTGACGGCAGAATTCAGCGGGGCCGACTCCGTCGTCGGTTGGGAGGGATCGCCGCCCGGAATCCCGGCGGGCGTCTTGAGATCCTTGGCATAGGCCGCGGCCGCCGGTTCCGCCTGCGGCATCGGATACATCCCGACCGACTGGCCTGGACCTAGCCGCCCCTGCTCGGCAAATCGCTGCTGGACATTAGTCGAGGTCTGGATCTGACTCCAATTGCCGATCCCATCCTCTTCGGCTGCCCGGGCCCCGTGAGGATAACCCGCGTACCAGGCAGCAACTTTCTCCTGCCCTTCGGCCGACTGGTACTTCCACCCCCAATACTTGCGCGGGGCGAAGGCCGGCGTGCAACCATCGGAGCCGTCGCAAACACTGGCATATCCGGCGCGGAAGCCATCGCAGAATTCGTGCAGATGTTTCTCGCGGCAAAACTGATGCTTGCGGGCGTGCCAGGACTTGTTGGCCCACGCTTCGTCGCGATAGCTCATCATGAATTCATTCCAAGCACCGCCGTAATCCCAATGGTCTTTGCAGCCACTCATGGCATTGCAGCCGGCGAGGCCGCTGAGCGACGACAGGATCAGCAGCGGGAACCACCCGCTCCAGAGCGAACGATGGGATCCACGCACGAAGGAGGTATGGAGGCCTCGATGAGAAAATCGGTTACCCATAGGTATCCTCGCAATGATGACAGCGTTCTAGCGCTCGTGAATGCACCGTCGTCGAGCGACGGCAGCCAATGAACCTCGAATGGGAGCGCACAATGCAACCCTGGCTGTTGTATCGCCATTTGCATCCCAACGGGTTTAACGATTGTTCGGATTGTTCCTGGATTGACGAAGGCACGGATCGCAGCGTTGGTACCAAGTATCCGGGTGGCGAGAATTCGTTCATCGCCTCGGCTGGCGGGTTAGCCTTCATTCCCGAGAACCTATGGGGTAAAATAAGGGACCGGCGTCACGTTGGCTGCGTGCAGGGAGGGGGGCATACCTTGGACCTCAGCCGTCCGATTGGTCTGGAAGGTGTTTCGCAGCTGATTCCTGACCGTTTCGCTTGATGGG
>JBILTQ010000371.1:0-5494 GCA_044371435.1 Pirellulaceae bacterium
CAACGACCCAAGTCGATCATCCGACAAGCCTGGCCGCAGAAAGGCATGGTCGCCTGGGCCGGCTCCGGTTCGAACTGCCGGCCACACGTTGGGCAACGAATCGTTTTTTCCATGGAAAACAAACTTGGGGGCGATGAACTGACCGTCGCATTGTAGCCTTCTTCGAGACAAAAGTGGATGCGGATCCACCTGGGCTAGCATCCGGGGGATGGAAGGGCGTGTCTAGCGATGGCTCCGCCCCCCCTCCGGTTTCCCAAAGGTCTGGCTTGACGCCATCCCCCCGTATCTCCTATCGTCTCCCCGGCAACGTCGGTTGACCGACCTGTTCCCCGCGACTGGAAACGTGGTCTGGCTCGCGGAAATTGCAATTGTGGCCGTCCGAACGAACCAGTAAGGTATTCGACAAGTTGGGCTCATGAGGGTGTCCCGTTGCCCCGGTGACCGCCATGGATGCCAAACGCCAAATATTGAGAGCACACCGAAACTGCTCCCGGTAAGTACTTCGCAGTCCTCTGCCCCCCTGGGACTCGTTCACTACCGGGAGCTTTTTTATTCGATGGGCTAAATGCGTTCCTGGATTGAATGCATTCGAAGCTGATCGACAGGGGGGCGGCCCGCGGCCCGGTTTCGCGGGCAGCCAAGCCTTCGTCAGGGCCGTCAGGATGGCCCCCGAGTTTCGCCGCCCCTGGTGGTCACCGAATACTGAGGACGTCCGCCTGGTGGACGCGATCTCCATCGATGGAACGGGTAGGAAGGAGGGGGATAAGTTTCACGAAATTCGCTAGTTTGCCAGGGCTAGGCTATACTTAAAGGACGCTCTTCTCGACCACCTTTAGTCGCCTGCGGAAATTGTCAGTATGAATCGGCCTATGCGGGATTTCACCGATCTTCTTCTCTCGCGAGGAATCATCAGCCTCGAGCAACTCTCCGAAGCGGCAGCGATCGCCAAGAAGGATGGAAAGCCGATCGGTGACTGCCTGGTCGACCTTCAGTACGCCTCGCCCGAGGACGTGACGCGAGCCTTGGCGGAATTCAACAAGTTCGAATACGTCGACCTGACCACGGTCAAAATCCCCGACCAGGTGATCCAGTTGGTCCCCGAATCGGTGGCCCGCGAGAACAAGATCATTCCCTACGCCGAGCTGGAGGATTCGATCCGCGTCCTGGTTTCCGATCCCTTCGACATCGAAACCATCGAAAAGCTACGGTTTATTCTCAACCGCAAGGTCGAAACGGCGCTCGCCCCCAAAGAGCATATTCAGGAGGCCATCAACCGCTACTATGGCCAGACCGAAGGCGAATCGGCCGACTCGATGCTCCAGGAGTTCACCGACACCCAAATCGATTTCACCGAAACCGAACAGGATAAGATTGCCCAGGAAGAGCAGGCGGAGGACGACAGCGCCCCGGTCGTCAGGCTGGTCCATTACATGATTTCCGAAGCGGTCCAGCTACGGGCTTCCGACATCCATGTGGAACCTTTCGAGACCCGCGTTCGCATCCGTTACCGGATCGATGGGGTCCTCGTCGAACGCGACAGCCCCCCACGGCGGTTGCTGGGGGCAATCATGTCCCGTATCAAGATTTTGGCCAAGATGGATATCGCCGAACGCCGTCGCCCCCAAGACGGTCGGATCAAGATCACCGTCGGCGAGAAGGAACTCGACCTCCGCGTCAGCATCATCCCGACCAACCACGGCCAGTCCTGCGTGATGCGGCTTTTGGACAAAGACAACATCAAGGTCGGGGTCAAGCAATTGGGGCTTTCCGATCGCGATTTCAAACTCTTCACCGGCTTGATCAAACGCCCCAACGGTATCCTGCTGGTCACCGGACCGACCGGTTCGGGCAAGACCACGACCCTCTACGCCTCCCTCAACGCCCTGAACCGACCCGACCGCAAAATCATCACCGCCGAGGATCCGGTCGAATACTACCTGCCTGGGATCAACCAAGTCGAAGTCCGACACAACATTGGACTCGACTTCGCTCGCATCATCCGCGCCATGCTCCGCCAAGCTCCCAACGTCATCTTGGTCGGTGAAATGCGAGATACCGAGACGGCGCAGATGGGAATCCAGGCGTCGTTAACTGGACACTTGGTTTTCAGTACGCTACACACGAACGATGCGCCCAGTGCGATCACACGCATGGTCGATATGGGGGTACCTGCCTACATGGTGGCCAGCAGCGTGATCGCCGTCTTGGCGCAGCGTTTGGTGAGGAAGATCTGCACCCGCTGCAAGCAGAACATCACCCTTTCGGAAGCGGCCTTGGCCGATGCCGGCATCCCGCCGGAGATGGCCAAACTAGGGAAGTTCGCCAAAGGGAAGGGCTGTCCCTACTGCCAGAAAAAGGGGTATCGCGGCCGTATCGGGATCTATGAACTGATGGTCGTCAACGGGCGTATCCGCGAGCTGATGTTCAAGGGGGTGTCGGATGCCGAATTGCGGGCAGAGGCGATAAAGTACGGCATGACAACACTTTACTGCGACGGGATCCGCAAGGTCATGAACGGCATTACCACTTTGGACGAAGTCTACCGCACCGCCAAACGCACTGAACAAGAGTCGTTGGCGATGGAAACGGTCATCCAAGAGTACCTGCAGGCCACCCCCGCTTAAGCCGCAGCGTTTTTTCCTGGTCTCACCCGCGGGGTGAATCGTAGGCTCTTTCGCTCCCTGCCATCCCAAGGAAGCTGTCGGTGATCATTTGAACACTTTTGCCCGGTGTCAACCCTTGGAGGGTCGTTAACGGCGACCCTGACTGCTTTACTGCCTGACAGCATTTTTTCGTTTTGAAAGGGCAAGTTGCTGGGGGGTGGTATAAGATAGTTTCATTCAGGTGGTCCGACAGTTTCCTCGTCTCCGATGGGCCGCCCGCTTGATGTCTCGTCATGGATCCTTTCCTCGATCGTCGGTGGAGGGGCGGTGCGCCCGCTCAGGCTGCTCGGCGGTTCGCCCGGATCGATGGTGTCCCCGGAGAACGAGAGGTGCATGCCGGCCGAACTCGGCATGCGGTTTTTTTCTAAAATAGACAGAGTATGGCTACCGTCCTCATCGACAAACTTCTTTCGGCCGCGGTGAAGCAAGGGGCCAGCGACATCCACATCGTGGTTGGCCAACCGCCGGTCTTTCGTCTCCACGGCCGGATGCGGAAGCTGGAAACCAAGACGTTGGAGGCGGATGATACGGTCCAACTGATGAAGAGTATCGCCCCAGAACGCTGCCAGCGCGAACTGCAGGAGACCGGGAGTTCGGACTTTGGGTTCGCCTTTGGGACCTTGGCCCGGTTCCGTGTGTCGATCTTCAAGCAGCGCGGCAACATTTCCATGGTGTTGCGGCAGATTCCCAACGACAAGCTGACGCCAGAGCAGTTGGGCCTGCCGGAGTCGGTGGTGAAGATGGTGCAGCGGCCGCGCGGCTTGATGTTGGTTACCGGTCCCACCGGTTCCGGCAAAAGTACCACCTTGGCCAGCCTGATCAATTTCCTCAACGAGGAACATGATCACCATATTATCACCATCGAGGATCCGATCGAGTTCTATCACGAGCACAAGAAGTCGACCATCAATCAGCGCGAGGTAGGGGTCGACGTCCCGAGCTTCTCCGAAGCTATTCGACGTGCCTTGCGTCAGGACCCCGACTGTATTCTGGTCGGGGAAATGCGCGATCTGGAGACGATTCAGGCGGCCATCAGCGCCGCCGAGACCGGCCACATTGTCTTCGGAACGTTGCACACCAACAGCGCCCAAGGGA
This sequence comes from Pirellulaceae bacterium, assembly GCA_044371435.1. Taxonomy (GTDB): domain Bacteria; phylum Planctomycetota; class Planctomycetia; order Pirellulales; family Pirellulaceae; genus JAIYDQ01. The sequence goes on from JBILTQ010000371.1 coordinate 3,759, forward strand.
CCGTCAACCGAATCATCGATGCCTTCCCCGGCAACCTACAGGACCAGGTACGGACCCAGTTGAGCTCCACCTTGATCGGCGTGGTAGCCCAGACGCTTCTCCCCAGGATTGGCGGCGGTCGCTGCGCCGCTTACGAAGTGATGGTAGTAACCCCGGGGATCGCCAACCTCATCCGCGAGAACAAGACCTTCCGTATTAGTTCGGCCATCCAGACGGGGGCCAAGTTCGGCATGAATCTGATGGATGATGCCTTGTTCGCCTTGTTCCGCGACGGAAAAGTTTCGGTCGAAGATGCCTTGTCCAAATCGCATCGGCCCGACGATCTGGCCAAGCGGATCGTGAATTTTCGTCAAGGGATGCGCGATGCCGGTCCAGCGGAAGAGTTCAATCATGAAGGCTGATGCTCGCGGGGGGGGGGCTGAGCGCCTGTTGTCGGGCAGGCCGCCTGCGATCAGACGAGGGGGGGCCGCTGCCTTCCGCCGCGGCGGAAGGTTTGAGTCGCTGGTCGGTTCGGATGTGGTATCGGTGTTTGCGTTGCATGTTTAGACAACTTCGGAGTTAGGGTTTTCTATGGCTGGTCGCCGCATAGGCCAGATTCTGGTCGACTTGGGTTTCATCACCGACGACCAACTGCAGTTGTTGCTGGAAGAGCAGCAGCAGCAGCCGGGGGCCCTCTTGGGCAAGCTGGCCGAAGACATGTCGTTGATCACCGACGAGCAGTTGGCCCAGGCCTTGGCCGAGCAGCAGGGGATGAAGGTGGTCCAGCTCAGCGAGGCCACCCTCTCCAAGGAACTTCTGGATAAGCTCTCGGAATCGATGGCCCAGCTTTACCGGGTGGTTCCGGTCAAGTTCGAGCATAACCGGTTGACGGTGGCTACCTGCGACCCGCAGAACCTCTCGATTCAGGATGAGTTGCGGACGTTCCTCGGTTACGACATCGAGATGGCGGTAGCTACCGAAAGGGAGATCAAAGCTGCGATCGAGCGGTACTACTCTTCGGAAAGCGAAAGCGTCGAGAAGCTGGTCGCCTCGCTAGCGGACGACGAAGAATTGGCGGAAGCGGCCAAAGCGGTCTCCGGTGATGGGCCTTTCGATCTCAGCGGGGCCGAGGCCTTGGCCGATAGTGTCCCGGTCCGCAAGCTGCTCAATATGGTCTTGCTGATGGCTATCCGCGATCATGCCTCGGACATCCATATGGAGCCGTTTGAGGATGAATTCAAGATTCGGATCAAGGCCGAAGGGGTGCTGTATGAGATGGTCCCGCCGCCGCGGCACCTGGCCTTCGCCATCACCACCCGCATCAAGGTCATGGCCAATCTGGATATTGCCGAACGCCGTTTGCCGCAGGACGGCCGGATCGAATTGATGGTCGGCGGTCATCCGGTCGACTTACGGGTGAGCGTCTTGCCGACGATGTTCGGTGAAAGCGTCGTCATGCGGGTACTCGACCGCACCGTCGTCTCCTTGTCTTTGGACAAGGTGGGGATGGACGAGCGAACGATCGCCGAATTTCGCAAAGTCATGCATCGTCCCAATGGGATCGTCTTGGTTACCGGGCCGACCGGTTCCGGCAAGACCACCACCCTCTATTCGGCCCTGTCGGAGATGAATGATATCGAAGACAAGCTGATCACGACCGAGGATCCGGTCGAGTACGACATCGATGGGATCGTGCAAATCCCGATCGACCATTCGATCGGCGTGACCTTTGCTTCCTGCCTGCGGGCCATCTTGCG
>JBILTQ010000032.1:0-24267 GCA_044371435.1 Pirellulaceae bacterium
GGCAGGATCCGGACATCATCCTGGTCGGCGAGATTCGCGACCTGGAAACCGCGGAGATCGCCATCCAGGCCTCCTTGACCGGCCACCTGGTCTTCAGCACCTTGCACACCAACGACGCCCCGAGCACTATCACCCGGCTCAAGGATATGGGGATCCCGACCTTCCTGGTCACCGCCACCGTCGAAGCGATTTTAGCGCAGCGTTTGGTGCGGCGAATCTGCACCAAGTGCCGCGAGGAAACCACCCCGCCCCACGAGATGTTGATGGAATTGGGGATGCCGCTAGAGGAACTGAAGGCCAAGAAGTTCTTCCGCGGGGCTGGTTGTGATGCGTGCAACAATACCGGCTACAAAGGCCGACTCGGTTTGTTCGAACTGCTGATCATGAACGATGACATGCGGGAGATGATCCTGCGGAATGTAGCTACCGATGAACTCAAAGCCAAAGCCGTCTCCTATGGGATGGTGCCGCTTCGGGATTACGGACTGAACTTTGCCTATCAGGGTTTAACGACCCTCGACGAGATTGTTCGCGAAACGGTGCATGATGCCTAAGAAACCAGCGACGCGGGGGCGAGACCTGAAGGCTGCCCCAAATCCGGCTGTCCCCGGGAGCACCCGGGCAGCCACCTGTGGAACCGGGGAAAGCGAGCGGCGGGAGAGCCGCGCGATGCCCTCCTTTGCAGCCCTTCATTCCTGAGGATCTCGAACATGCCTTGGTACAAATTTGAAGCCATGGACCGGACGGGCCAGGAGATCAAGGATGAGATCGAAGCCGCCAGTCAAGAAGAAGCCCAGACGACGATTCGTCAGATGGGCTACTTTGTCACCAAGATCGCGCTGAAGAAGACGACGACTGCCAAAAAAGGGGTGGTCAAGAAGAAGCGATCCTTTGCTATCGGCGGGGCCAAGAGCAGTCAGGTCGCCACCTTCACGCGGCAACTTTCCATCCTCCAGGATGCGGGCCTGCCTATCCTTCGCAGCCTAAAGATTCTCGAGAACAACCAGAAGCCCGGCAAACTCAAGAATGCCTTGATGGATGTCTGCGATGAAATCGAGACCGGCTCGACCCTCTCCGAGGGCTTGGCGAAGTGCCCCAAAGTCTTCAGTCGCTTGTATGTGAACATGGTCAAGGCCGGCGAGGCCGGCGGTGCCTTGGAAACGATCCTCAAGCGGCTTTCGGAATTCCTCGAATCTTCCGAATCGCTCAAGCGGAAAGTCCGCGGTGCCATGATTTATCCGGTGGTGGTCGTGATCGTGGCCATCTTGATCCTAGCCGGGATCATGGCCTTCATCGTTCCCACCTTCGAGAAGCTTTTCCGCGATATGGAGATCAAGTTGCCGGCGGTTACCCAATTGCTGATCGCCATGAGCCAGTATGTGGTCAACTACTGGTTCTTGATGCTGTTGATCCCGGTGACCTACTGGTTGATCATCAAGCTCGCCAAGAAGTTTACCGCCGGCCGCATGGGCTTCGATCAGTTCATGCTCAAGGTCCCCGTCTTCGGCGGGCTGGTGGAGAAGAATATCCTGGCCCGCACCACCCGGACCCTGGGGACGTTGGTCACCAGCGGGGTGCCGATCCTGGAAGGGTTGAATATCACCCGCGAAACCTCCAACAATGCGGTCTTCGAAAAGATCTATAACAAGGTGATCGAGGCGATCCGCGAGGGGAATGTCATCTCCAAGCCGATGAAGGACTATTCGGTCTTGGGGATGCACCCGATGGCCGCCTTCTTCTGGGTGTTGATGGGCTCCTTCCCGGGGGTGATGATCCTCTCGGTGGCTTTGACGGCTGGACGCAACGTGAGTGCCGGCGGGAAAGAGGAAGGGGGCAAACCAGCCGCACCGGCTACCAACGATGCCATGATCGACTTGGCCGTCAAGGTGATCAGCATCGGTTCGGCCGTCGGCTTGTTGATGTGGTTTGTCAAATCGCGCAGCCGCGTCATCGACGACCTGGTGGTCAACATGGTCGACGTCGGCGAAGAGACGGGCGAGCTCGATACGATGCTCTACAAGGTAGCTGACAACTACGACGAGGAAGTCAAGGTGATGACCGAGGGCTTGACGAAGCTGATCGAACCGCTGCTGATCGTCTTCCTCGGGGTCTCCGTCGGTTTTATCGTCATCGCCCTCTTTTTGCCGATGATCGAAATGATCACCCAGTTGAGCAAGTAATGCGTTGGCGGGCCGTCCGGCGGTGCCGGCGGCTGTTCGGTCTTGTATCAGGAATTGACTTATCAACCTACGGAGTTCGGTGTCATGACGCTCGCTGTCCGCAAACGCCCCGCCTACGGCTTCACCATCGTGGAGATGCTGGTCGTCATCGCCGTCATTGGTGTGATCGCTAGCATCACCATCCCCACGATTTACGGGGCAGTCCTTCGCGCCAAACGCGGGGCGCACAAGCTCGAGGTCGACACCATCGCGGATGCGGTGGAAAAATACAAGAACAAGTACGGCGATTACCCGCCCGATGGCAGCAGTTGGGCGGTGATGGAAAGGCATCTGCGCAAGGCCTTCCCGCAAATCCTGCAGAGCGAGCTGAATCTGCTCAACCCGGCGACTTTGTCGTCGCAAGGCTGGGCCAATGATCCCTGGACTCCGGCTGCCGGAGTCATCGCCGGGATCCGCAACGATTACGATCGACGCTTTGGGCGGGTGATGGATCCGGCCGAAGCCTTGGTCTTCTTCCTCGGCGGCTTCAGTTCCGACCCGCAGCGGCCTTTCACCGGTCAAGGCGGACCTTTCGTGGTCACCGGTGCGGCCAGTGGTCAAACGTTGCAATACAACGGGAGTCGGGCGAACGCCTTCTACGAGTTCAACGCGGGGCGACTGACGACCCAGGTAGTCAGTGGCGGAAATTTCGAGTTTCTAGCCAGCAACGATGAAGTCAACTACCACGGCGAAACCCCTGACCTCTTGCCAGTCTATCTGGCTAACGGCAGCGACATCAACCGCTCGGCGCCGATCGTCTACTTCGACCGCCGCTCGTATTGGTTGGATGTCAGCCTTCCCGCGGTAGGGGCACTACCCGCCAGTCCATCGCCAACCTCCAACTACTATCAGTGTGCGCCCCTGGGAGCGAGTACCAGTTCTAGTGGTCGGGAGTACGGCTCGATCCGTCCACTGATCTCGGATGCCAAGCGTTTGCCACCGACGCCGATGATCGGCAACCAGCCACCGACCTTGCTGTTCATGGAAGAGAAGAAATTTCAAGTCATCAGTCCGGGGGTCGACGGTTTTTATGGAGGTCGTCTGATTGCCGAGATTCCGACCAATGAACGCGGTTTGGCGATCCTTCAATTCCCTGGCGGCGATTCATACCTGGGCTCCACGAATGCGACCTTTTCCTTCAAAGCCTGGCAATTGCCACCATCGGATGGTTCGCCTGGTCGTTCGACTACCGACTACAAGATCCTCCTCAAGCAGTCGAAGTATACCCTCGATAATTGTGCGAACTTCAGCGCCACGATCTTCAGCGATGGTCAGCCATAGGTGTTACCATGATCGCTAGTCGCCAGCTTCGAATATCGAACCCAGTGCGGGACGGTCTGCCGCAAGGCTTTACCCTGATCGAACTACTGGCGGTGATCGCCATCATCGGGGTGTTGGCGGCGCTGGTTTTGGGCGCACTTCGCGGCGCCCAGCAGGATGCGCTGGTGGCTAAGACACGAGCTACGATCTCCAAGATCGACGCGGTCCTCAGCGAACGGATGGATGACTACTTCACCCGCTCGTTGGATTTTGTCGGCGATTCATTCGCCAATAACTTCTACGTCCGCGAACGCTTCCCGGTGGAGAATGTCCGCCGCGCACCGTTCGCCCAACGGTTGCAGGATCCTAATTGGCCGATCGTCCCCGGACGCACCTCGCCTCCCTTCGCCGCTACCAATGTCCCCGCCGTCGGCTTGCTGCGCGAGCGTCTTCGCATCGCAGCTATTCGCGATCTGATGCGTTTGGAGATGCCCGATGGTGTCGGAGATCTATTCATCAACGGTTTTGCCCGAAATGCTCCCCCCACCTTGAACGCTCCGGTGGTGTTGGCGACCGGTTTTCGCGAAGGACCAGTGGCCTCTCTGCCGATCGCACCTGTCGTCCAGCAACTGGAGGTACCCACCGACTTTCGCCGGATCGTGCAGAAAGTCTTGGCGGCCGATGCCTTGTTGGCGGGGCGGACGCGGGCTAGCGGCGGCGATGAACGTTGGGCGGATACCTTCGCCAATGAAGAACTGCTGTACCTGATCGTCGATGGTTCCTACGTCGGGGGCGTTCCGGCCATCGAGACTTTCGCCGCGTCCGAGATCGCCGACAAGGATGGGGATGGGCTCAACGAGTTCATCGACGCCTGGGGAAATCCACTCCGCTGGATCCGTTGGCCAGGCGGTGTCACCAACCGCAGCCCTTTTAGTCCTGACCCGCTCAACATTACCAACCCGATCGGCACGGACCCTTTGGATCCGACGCAAGCCGATGTCGGCTACGATCCGGCGCAGAATGCCTTGCCGCAACCCGAAGCGGCCTTGCCCGGGTTCACCCCGCGACCGATGGTGGTCTCCGCCGGGCCCGATGGACGTTTCGGAATCCGTTTCTTCTCCCTCGATCCGCAGTCGGTCGCTTCCTCGCCGATCGCTTCCCCGATGTTTTCTCCCTCGCGGGTCACGCTCCTGCCCAACGGCACCATCCCGCGGGCTCCCGGGTATTGGCCGAGCGCTTTCAATTGGCCAGACCCATTCTATCCCAGGGTGGTGGGTAGTTTTTCCCCTTCGCAGACGGCCCTCTTCCGACGCGGGGCGATCCTCGATGCCTCGGTGGATACGGTCCACGATCCGGTGGGGGTCGATCTCAACGTATCGCCGCCGGTATTCCTCGCCAATCCGACAACCGATGACCGCTACGCGCGACATGCCCAGGACAATGTATCCAACCTCGATGAAGCAGGGGCTGCCTTATGACGTGCCATGAGATGCCGCTTGGACCGGATGCTGCTCGTCTCGCGATTCCGCCGCACGCGCCCGCCGCTCCGCGGTACGCGAAGCCGAGGTTTGCAGAAATCTTGAGAAATCGCGATTCCTTCTCGACCCCCCCGCGCCGCGTGGATCCCTCGCTGACGCTTCGGGTTGTGAACAAGCCTTGGGAAAATGCCAAGTGCGACCGTGATACATTCCAAAAGTGCAACTTCAAAACAGTCGCGTTAGGGAGGTCGAGACCTTCAACGCCATCCCGCCAAGGGCGGGGTAAGGCAGGAGCAAGCTTGGGGTATTCGCTGATCGAGTTGCTGGCGGTGCTGGCCATTGTCAGTATCCTGGCAGCCATCGCCTTGCCGACGGTCAAGAACGTATTGACCGAACGCAAGACCAGCGTGGCGGCCTTGGAGGTCAAGGCCTTCCTCGAGGCGGCTCGCGCTCGAGCCGTCGCTCGCGGTCGCCCTGTTTCCGTCATCCTGGACCGACTTTCGTCGCGCGGCGATGGCTTTGGCATCAATCCCAATGCCGCCTTATCGCAGGCCAATCCGCCCCGATCGACGACGGCCGAGAACCCGCTACCGCCGCTTCCTACCCCCTATTGGACTCCCAGCGATCCTTCGACCAACTTCGATACCTACAACGCCTGCATCCGTTTGACGATGGCCGAATCGTTGAAGCCGATCGAGTTCGAGCTCGGCGTCAACTTCCTGGCGGAGAATGGGACAGCGGCCGATGACAACGATGGATTGGCCGAGCCGGGGAGGGTGTTGGGGATCCCCAACGCCGATCCGCGGTTGGTCGATAACCTGGCGGTCGGGGCCGATATCGATTTGATTGCCGACAACGACCGCGAATATCGCTTCACCATTTCCGGCGTCGCGGTGAGTGGCGGGAATTTCCTGGTGGCGATTCGCAATGAAGGGGATTCAACCCATCCCTTTGGGTCGCTGGCCGACGTCAACCGGATGGCGGCTTCGCAAGCAGTGATGCGCCCCTTCGTTTTGATCAATTCCAAGGTCAACAGATTTCGCATCCAACCGCCACCGCACCCAGTGGCTTCCACCGTCAATGAGTTGCCTAAAGGAAGTTGTATCGACCTCTCGCTCTCGGGTTTGGCCGCCGATGATCCCAATGTCAATACGGTGGCGGCGACCGCCTTGTTTCGCAACTGCAAGCGTCAGTTCGCGTCGGACTGGGTCTTGCCGTCGGTAACGCAGATTCCCATGCCGCATGAACTGCGGCCGGTGTATTTGACCTTTTCGCCGAGCGGCGCCTTGACCCATGTGTATTGCAATGGACCCGCCATGAGCAGCCTGCTGCGGATTGAACCGCAAGCCGATGTGATGCTGTTCGTCGGTCGGCTCGACCAGATCCTCCGCGGGACCAACGCTTCCGACTTGGCGGCCGCCCAGGATGCCAGCCTGAAAGCCAACCTCACCGATCCGACCGGTTACTGGGTTCGGATCTCGCCGACCTCCGGCGCCATCTCGGCCTCGCCGGCCCAAGCCAGTCACATCCTGGAGGATATCGATGAGTTTCGGCAGGGGATCGCCAATAAAGGCATCGATGAATTGCTCGACGATTCGCGGCAGTTGGCCTTCACTTCGGAAGGGACTTCGCAATGATTCCAAGCGGAGGTATCGCCATGGGCCAATATTCCAAGCGATCGGTTGGACCTGCTGATCTCGATAACCCTCGGCGGCGGCCGGGGGTGACGATCGTCGAGGTGTTGTTCGCGATGTTCGTGGTCTTGTTCGGTTTGATCGGTTTGGTGGTGTTGTTGCCGATGGCCGGCCGGCAGGCCAGTGATTCCTATTCCTTGACGCATGGAGCGGCGACCATGCAGAACACGTCTGCCGAAGCTTTATCCGCCAAGTCATTATTGCCGTCGCGAGAAAGGCAGTGGTGGTTCGCCGACGATAGTCCGAATCCACCCAACAGTGTTGGAGCGGTTTTCAATGTGCGCTATGGGAACGACGATCGGCACTATCGCAGCGCTAACTCGCTCAATGAAGTCATCGCTTTCCTGCAGCAACGCAGTCTGACCGGGACGAATCCGGTCCAGATCGAGTTGGCTCGCCGCGAAGGCTTGGCCTTCGGTTTCTGCGTTGACCCGCTCTTCTGTGCCAGCCAATTCCGCGAAGGTTGGGCGTATTCGGTCGCCTATACCGCGGCCCAGGGCTCCGCCACCCAAGGGATCTTCCGGCGTTCCCGCTTTCCCTTCCTGAGTGAATCGCTGGAACTGGTGGCCGGCACCCCTGACTATTTCCAGTTGGGGAATACTTTCAGTTTTCCGCGGATGCTGCGAGTGTCCTTCGTCAGTGGGACTGCCAATCGCCCCGGGGTCGGTGGAAGTTCCCCTTCCTTGCTGCAGCCGCTACCGATGTCCCGCCAACATGCCGAACGCTACATGACGGTAGCGGCTGACTGCCTGGAGACCACCCCCGAGCAGGATAATTCCTACGGCACCTTGCGCTCCTTCGGTTATCATCCGGCGCCCGGAACTGTCGGCGGGTATGAATTGATCGCGGCTTCGAGTAACAGCCGCATCAGTTGGCTGGCCACCCTTACCCCGAGTGAACAGACAGCGGCTGGGGAAGTGCCGAAGTTCTATGACTTATCGGTGGTGATTTTCAATAATCGCGACCGAACCTTCGATGCCGCCCCGCCCGCCGTGACTGGGTTGGAGACCTTCGCCAAGGACGAGAAGGTTTGTTTCGCGACCTCCACCGCCTCGGCCAGCGTTAATCTCGCAAGTTGCTCCCAACTTCCCTACTCGCGACAAGGGGGAGCTTTCGAAATACAGCTTTGGTCGGATAGCTTGACCGATCCCACGGTGCGTGTTGGCGATTGGGTGATGCTGTCGCGGCGGATCGTCCAGGGGAACGTACCGCTGGCGAACAACCCGGCCGACCCGACCCTTTATAAAGTCACCCATCGCCATCGCTGGTATCGGGTGATCGGGGTCGATGCGTTGACCAGTTGGCCGCGCGTCGTGCGCGTCTCGGGGGAACCTTGGGATTATCCGGAAATCGCCCTGCCCGCCCTCCTCGGCGGTTCGTCGGCGCCGGTCCTCAGCCAAGACCAGTTATCCCGGATCACGAATCTGAATACGATCGCTACCACTGCCACCATCTTTCCCAACGTCGTTACCGTCAACAAGAGTGTTATCTCGATTGACTGAGATCATCCTGCAAGGAATCGAGCAGCCATCCCTAATCATGTTGCCATCGGAGAGCTCTACCATGCGAGCCGTGCAGTCGGATGTAATCTTGTCTCGTCCTCGGTCTCCCCAAGCGGATCGCATACTGTTACGGCCGGCTCTGCACGGTGATGTCATGCAAAATCCTATGCGTCCGCGCAACGGGTTGGTGCTGCTGGTGGTCCTGGGTATGCTCGGCCTGTTCAGCCTGCTGGCGGTCACCTACGTGACGATTTCAGCCCAATCGCGCACCGCCAGCCAAGCCTTGGTACGGGCCAAACTGCAAAAGCCGCCAGGAGTCGACAATCTGAGTGAGAAGGTGATCGAGAAGATTGTCCGCGGCGATACCGCGGTGAATTCGGCCTTTCACGGCCACTCCTTGCTGGAAGATATCTACGGACGCGATCCGATCGAGGGGAGCTTTCGCACGGGAGCCGGCACCACCGAATTGAATACGCCGGGGCGGCCCGACCTGTTGAAGCTTCAGTTGAATCCCGAAGTGACCCTCAATCCGGATACCTACCGGCTGACTCCGGCCGAAAATACCAGCCGCGGAGCCTTGAGTGTTGAGAACGATACCTATACCGGACGCATCCTCACCTTCCTCGAGGGACCGCTAGCCAATCAATCTTTCCGCATCCTGTCCTATCTGGGCGAACCCGTCTTCGATAATAGCAACAACCCGCTCCCTAATTTCAGTTACTCGATCGCCATCGATCTCAGCGAATCCAAACAGCGGTCGTCGGCCAGCGCTGTGACCCGCGGTTCGGCGGTCGCCAATAAGACGGAACTCAGCCGAACGCCGGCCGAATGGTTGGCCATCGGCGGTGGCGACCCGCGGATCTTTACCGAAGATGCCGGCGTCGGTTATCGCTACCTGATCAACGATACCCCTTTCAGCGGCCTTGGGTACGGGCTGGAGAATGATCCCAACCAGAATAATTTCGGCAACCTCGATCAGAGCCGACTGGTACCCGGGGCTTTGCCGACTGCCGGCGGTTATCAGGCTGGCGGGGAATCCTTGCCGATCGCCCTCTTGCCGAACTACGACTATTTGAAGGCCGATTCGCGAGCGGGTTCGCTGGGACGCTCCTACGTGAACAATACCTGGGTCGATGTCAACGGCGGGACCAACGAAGGTTTCGATGTCCCTGATTATCGCGATTACTGGTTGGGGCATCTTCCCGAATTGGTTAACAACCAACCGTTGCGGCAAGGGGACATGATTCCTTCCTTCCATCGTCCCGAGCTGGTGAATTACATCGCCCAGTATTTTTCTGAAGTCAGCGGCGGCGATATCACCAGCCTGACCGCCAACCAAGTGGCCCGACTGGTGACGCTGATCGACTACGCTTCAGCGCGACCGCTCAGCTACGTCCTACGTCAAGGGACCAATGTCCTGGTGCAGCGCAACGTCGACTTCTCCGGTCGGCTCGACGTCAAAGCCATTCCTAGTTTGGATCTCGATCTGAGCAACTGGGGTAGTGGTACTTCGGTGTCCGATCTTCGCCGCTGGGTCAAGGCTTTGATCGGCGGCGGCAATTCTGCCGGCCAGGATGAATTCGCCTGGGATATCGACAACGACGGCGATGGCATCGCCGAAAGCGTCTGGGTCGACCCCAACCTGCCGCTGATCACCGGGGCCAATGGCCAGGTGCTGAAGGTCTTGGCCGCTCCGTTCATTATGGACCTGGATGGACGCGTCAACATCAACGCCAGCGGCGATCTTTACCAGCGGGGATTCATCGACGGGACGAATTCGTATCTTACGACCTTCGAAGCGGGGACCGACACCAATTTCATGAGGAGTGGCCTCAGTCGTCGTTTCTTGCCGCAAGGTCTGGGCTATGGCCCGGGCGAGATTGTCTTGGCCGGTCTGATTTCGAATTATGGATCGAACCCTCCCGAACTCATCAACTTCCTGACTGCCCGCGCTGGCAGAGATCCGGATACCAGTTCCAACATCTTTCATGTCCCCGGCCGCTACGGCCAGGAAACGATCGGCCGCTTCTTTAACCAACGCGGCTTTCGTTTCGACGGCGGCGGGAGTTCTTACGGTTTAAAGCAATCGCGGCGAGGTCGACTCGCCTACGGTCTGGATCGGATGGGTAATCCGCGAATCGCGGATTCTTCGACGGCCGGCTTGTCGGACGAGGAGACCGATGACGCTTATGAGACATCCTTGATTCAGGATTGGGCCGGCGATGCCTTGGTGACGTTGGAAGAATTGGAGACGGTACTGCGGCGCTATGACGTCGATGTAGCCCAGTTGCCTGATCGCTTGCGGAGACTCTTCGCCAACCGCTCGGTCAACGATGTCCTCTTCTCATCGATCACCGCCCGCAGCATGGAGCTCCGCCATCCCAATATGGCCGCGATCGCCCGGCATAACCGCACCTATGCGAAGCCCAACTATCCCAACGTCCCTTTCCCCCGGCAGAACAACGCCGGAGGAGTCTTTACCGAAGTCCCCTCGGCGGCGACGCGGCTGATCGCCAACAATCGCAACGAAGGGAGCATGCTCCGCTGGATACAGATGCTCTACGACGAGCGTTTTCCCGGTGAACCGCCGCTCAACATTTCCGATATCCGCGATCTTTTCCCGCTCGAGTTTCGCCAGGCCTTGCGTTTGGATATCAATCGTCCTTTGGCGAATGGCTTGGATGACGATAATGATGGGCTGATCGACGAGCCCCAGGAACTGATTGCGCAAGTCCAGCAGGAACCTTTTCCCCCTACCGGTTCGACCCCTGGGACGTACTATACGACTGGCGTTGCCGCCGGTCCCAACGATCCGCTGCGCGGCAATATCCCGCCAGCTGTCTGGAACCAATACATGGGACCGCTGAATTCGCGGAAGATGCTGGCCCGCCAACTCTATGTCCTGGCCCAACTCCTCATCGCCCCCAATTATAGTTTCGCCGGGGTGGCCGCCACCGATCCGAACTACCTCAAGCTGCGGGCGCGGTGTTTGGCGCAATGGGCGGTCAACGTCGTCGACTTCCGCGACGTCGATAGCGCCATGACTCGTTTTGAATACGACGAGACCCCATTCCGGCAGGATGCAGGCGATCCTGGGGTCTGGTATCCAAAAGAGGATAGTGTCGTCTGGGGGATGGAGTTCCCCGATGTCTTGATGACCGAGACCCTCGCCTTTCACGATAAGCGAGTCAAAGATACGGAGGCTGCCGGTGCCATGGATGAACTGACCACGGCTTTCATGAACCCCGATGATGATCTCGACCAATACCGGATTCCCGAAGGCTCGGCCTTCATCGAGCTGTACTGCCCGCGCAGTCCTAACAGTCCGACCACTGCCGCTAGCCTTGGTACCGCCGATCGTAACCTGGGGGCCGTCCCATCGAACCTCTATAATGCTTCCGGTGAACTGCTCCTCGGTCGCATCGCCCCTTCGTCCTCGGGGATCCCTAGCGGTCTCCCCTCCAATCCCGACTACGGCCCGCAACCGGTCTTTCGGATCGGGATCGCCAAATTGCCGCCGGGCCAGGATCCCGGCAGTTTGCTGGCCAACAAGAATTTTCAGCAGCTCAACCAAGCCACCAACCAGACTTCGGCACTGGCAGTTCAGAACAGCGCGTATGGAGGTTCAGGGCTGGTCAGTCAAGTGGCGACCCCGGCCTCGAATAATTTTCCGGGACTGGGAACGCCGCTCCGCTTCGATCGGATCGTCTGGTTCACCAACAATGCGGTTGGCGGCAGTCAAAGTATCCCGGATCTGGTCGACGGGGAAGATCCAGCCGCCTCGTATTTCAACGAACGTGAGCATCGAGTCTTCCGCAACGCGGCGGGTGGTAACCTCACCTTAGGCGGCGGCCAGTACCTGGTGGTCGGCCCTCGGCCACTTACGAGTATCGGCATGCTGCAGACGCCGGCCAACCCGCCCGACTATGATCCGAACCCCCATCGAATCGAACTGGATCCCGCCGCCAACAATGTTAACGTCTTCGATTCCGATAACAATTCGATGCGCCCCAGTTGGCCGGTGCGTCCAGCCAAAGCCATGATCGCTACCGCCAACCCGCCACCGAATTGGCCGTTGAACGGTGGCATCGGGTTCAATATCTCCGAGCCGACTCCGAGTGCGGCCAGGTACTATCAAGCTCCGACCGACTTCGTCAACTCGACCGCGGCCAAGCCGTTTCCCTTACAGGATGCCTACGCCGACCTGGGAGCCTCGGAGACCAGCTTACCCGATGAACCTTTCGATAATGAGAACACTGTCAATTTGGAGAGGTTGGCGGCGGAGAATAAGCAGAAGCCGGGGACCTACCCGCTGCACCGGACCGCTTACCTGCAACGTTTGGCCGATCCCGACTTGCCGTACCATCCGATCTACAATCCGTACCTGACGATCGATTGGATGAGCATGGACTTGACCGTCTTCAATGGCGAAGATCGTGAACCAGTCGACGATCCGGGGCGGACCGATACCAACGGTGCTCCTGCTCCCTACACCGCCCCGGCCGATGAAGTCGCCATCAACACCGGCTTCGGCTTCCAATCGCGATACAAAGACGGGGCCAGGGTCACCGATACCCCCAACGATCCGAATGTCGTCTCGCAAGGGACGGCCACCGGGACCCCGCGTTATGCTTATACCGATCCGACCCTGAATGATATCCAGACGGGGCTCAGCATCTTTTCGAGTTCGACCGCCTACTTGATCAAGAGCGATCCGCGGTCGAGCTACACTAGCGATCCGCCCTACTTCAAAATGGTCTTGGGACATGTGACCCCGGACGCGATCACCGGGCCCTCCAGCCTGACGCTGGGATACATCAATGCGGGCCGTCAGGATACTTCGAACCGCTACGACGGTTTCGGCGATCCCAGTACCACCGCCTCCGGCGGTTATGTTGGCTCGGCTCAATTGCCCCAAGGCGGTTTGTTCTGGTTGGATCGCCCTCTGGCTTCGCCCTACGAAATCATGATGGTCCCTTTCACCGGACCAGGTCAGTATGGCCAATTATTTGTCACTCCCAAGAACCTGGCCAACAATGGTCGACCCGAAGATGGCTTCGCGACCGGTCAATACGACATCAGCGCTCGGCCGGGGAACGCGCCGCCAGTCCCTTGGACTACCCCTTTCGGCAACCTGCCCGCTTTCCTCTCCTCGCCGGTTTCCAAGGTCGAGAACACGGGCCCGACGACCCCCTTCTGGCAACAACTCGGTCCGAATTCGAGCGGTGCCGGTTGGAATCTACTGTTGGAGTTGATCGAAACTCAGCCACCCTACGACGATAGCCATCGCTGGATCAATCCAGCGAACATGAACAACTCGACACCGATCGAGACCTGGATGTTGGGGACCCGGGTGCCGCCGTTCAATTATTTCACCACCTACCGCACACCGGGCAAAGTCAACCTCAACACTGCGGCCCAACTCGAGGTATGGCGGGCCTTGGAATTGAATTACGATCAAAGCATGCGGAACAGTACTCCCTCCCCCGGCACCTTGAACCGCTGGACGGAGTTCAAAGAGGTACGCCGCGGCTATCCAGTCCCGGCGACCCGCACCGGAAGCTTCTTTTCCGCCAATCCCAACGACCGAAACACCAATTTGGATGCCTACGTCCCCAGCCAGTTCCGCGGAGCGTTCCGCTCGTCATTCTCCGCCAATATCGACGTCCCGGATCCCCCCGGTTTCACCCCGTCGCCACCGCTGACGCTGATGCCGACCGAAGAAACGATGCGGATGAAGCATTCCACTTACGCCCATCTGCTGCGTCCCAACAGCCGGCAGCCCAATGATGGGAGCCTCTTGGGTCAGCATCTGGAAGCCCATCGCGGGCTGAACCCCAATGCGGCCGACGATGCCTTCCTGGCGGCCGAATTTTCGCGGTCCCCTTTCAGCTACTATCAGCGACTGATGCGGTTGCCGAACTTGACTACTAACCAGTCGAACGTCTTGGCGGTATGGGTAACGATCGGCTTGTTCGAGTATGACGAAGTCACCGGTATCGGGGCCGAATATCTCAGTCCGGCCGGTGTTCCCGAACGGACGCATACCTTTTATCTTATCGATCGCAGTATCCCGGTCGGTTTCGCGCCGGGCCGGACGCTGAACAGCGACAAGACCATCCTGTTGCGGCGAAAGATCCCGCGGTAAGGTCGAGGCTGGTTGAGTGAAGATCCTTTTTGCGTAAGTAGTCAGGCTGTCGATGCAATATTGGTTGATGAAGACGGAGCCCGAGGTTTTCTCGATCCAAGACCTGGCGAAGGCGAAGAAGAAGACAACCCACTGGGACGGGGTGCGGAATTATCAGGCGCGGAACTTCATGCGCGATCAGATGAAGGTAGGTGATGGGGTCCTGATCTACCACAGCAATGCGGATCCGTCGTGCGTGGTAGGGACCGCTGTCGTCAGCCGCGAGGCGTATCCTGATTTCACCGCCTTCGATCCCAACGACCCGCATTATGATCCGAAATCGAAAGTCGAATCGCCGACGTGGTATATGGTCGATGTGACCTTCGAGTCGATCTTTGCGAGTCCCGTGTCCTTGGCAGAGTTGCGAACGGTAGCTGCCTTGGCCAAGATGGAGTTGCTTCGTAAGGGTTCGCGACTCAGCGTGCAACCTGTTCGCCCCGCCGAATTCGCCCGCATCTGCAAACTCGGGCAAAGCCAGGAATGAGCGTTTTCCTTATGGCTACGCCGCAGGCTTCGTCGCGGGTAGAGCCCATTATTTTAGAGTTGCGATTTCACCAAGGATTGCATTGTCCAGACCATCGCCATCTAGAGATGAGATCCTAGCGATTGATAGGGTCATTGCACGGTGGCGAGTCGTGGCAGTCACTCCGCGACCTAGAGTTTTGTTGGTTATTCTTCAGCCCATTGGCAAGTAAGCCTGAGTCGCGATGGAATGCCCCCCAAAAAACTGGTCCATATGTTATAAGCATCTAAAACCTCATTTGACCTTGCCCCCAAGTTTGATCCAGTTGCAAAGTTAGTTTTCAAAGTCTTCGCCTCTGGCTCCAAGCTGAGCGCCGCGAAGGTCGGAGCCAGAGGACAAAGCGGCGAACGCAGAGGGAGTTTGGTTTCCCAGACTGCTGTGCGGCCGAAACTGGTTATAGTCAATTTTCCATGCATCGAGCTTTGTTTGCGCCTCATCAAGACTTAAGAGCTAATGCTCGTTGAGACATTCTTGTCGGACGCGGCCATTGAATGACTCAATAAATACATGACCGGTTGGTTTGCTTGGTCGACTGAAGTCAAGCTTTACTCCATTGAAGTAAGCTCACCAGTCGAGGCTTTTCGAAATGAACTCCGGACCGTTGTCGACGCATATCGGTTGACCAAAGGTGACGATCTGTGGTTCGTAACGGTACTGTTGTTTCAGGTCTCTACTTGCGACAACAGCCAAAGCTCCGCCAAGGCTGTGGCCAGTAATCCAAAGATGCTTCGTCATGGGGCAAAATTCAAGTTTGATGAAGCCGCGGGCGAAGAACTAGCTTAACGGGTTCCGCTCCCTACCGAATTGGCTGAGCGATTGACTTTTGATCTAACTCGATTGAAGGCTATTGGTTCGTGAAGGGCACACAACAATCGATGGTATGGGTGACTGACGCTGATCGCACATGCATATCCTCGGCAGTATGGAGAAGCCGGATCTAGCTTGTCTTCGGGAAGAAGCATGATGTCATAGCTTTCGATCGGCATGACGAATTTGTTCAGAAGTGGTTCCATCAAGCGAAATGACGTTGTTGTTGCAAGTCGGATTGAGCGGGATCGCGGGCGAATTTTAGTCGGATTGTTGGATAATGGCTACGAATCACTTTTCTTGCGGTGGATTTCGTCGAGGGTACGGCCTGATTGATCGCGCCATTCGATCCAGCCACTCGCAGGCCTTCCCATCAATGCGACGGCCGCGGCGGTCGGTGAATTGAAAAGATGGTCTCTCTTAAACTCGTAGCGGCCGTTCTTTTCGTCAACCACTCCCATCGCCACGAGGTTCGAACGAAAATTTCGCCAGTGCTCCGTAATGGATGGGACGTTCTCAACGCGGCCACTCGAGCCCTTAAGAACAACGAAGCCCTCCGGTGTGTACAATCCCCGACCATCCGCAGATGAACCCTTGCAGTAATAAACCTCTTCCTCAACCGACGTTACAGTCTTCGCTAACGGCTCAAACATCGGGAAGCCGAGAGTTGCCAAAAGTATCCTTACCGTATCGAAAATCTCCAAGCAATCCGCCTCGAGCGGTGCTGGCGCATGGGGACGGCTTGCGCTATTCCCATTTTCATCGATGTACCGCCCCACGGAACGGCATTGGCTTAAACAATACCATTCCAAGAAGACCGCGTGTGTCTGCGTCAGACTGTTTGTCCGTGAGATGACCACCAGGGCCCGCTCCCAAAAGTCTTTGTCTCGATTATGGGATGCCAAACGAGTACTCGTATCCCCGGTTTGCCCGATGTACACCTTCGGTTCGTCTTGATCGTCGTCGCCGAACAAAAAATACAATGCAACCTGATGACTTTCGAGCATCTGCGCGAAGTCGCTCAGCAAGCTGCGAGGTATCTCGATGACTTGGACGATCCGCGTCGTTATCTCCGCAACTCGAATGCCACGCGGGTCGCCGCCGGGTAGAAATATCTGGATCGTCTTTGGAGTATGCGTCATGGCGGCCACAAATCACGAGCTTTGCGCAAACTGTCAGATCGCGAGAATTTCGCGATCCGTACTGCGTCAAAGTTTAGCGAATTCCATTTGGAAAACACGCCACCCAACATTTTTGCCTTTTTCAATTGTACTGACCAAACGTGTCCACCGCATCAGATTGATTGCTCTCGCGATTGGCAGTGGCTGAGTCGGGATGGAGCCGTTGGAGTTAGGTCATGGACTGGCTGTTAGCCCAAGCTTGGACTTCGCCCGAATGATATCTTCTACTGAAGATCATTCCCAAGAATTTTTGAGAGAGAAGACAGATGAATGACTCAGATGAAACGAATCGATCGTCGGGGCGGAAAAGGTGTCAGGACTCAATAGCCGGTACGGCCCGAAGGGTGCTTCGCACTATTGAGTCCTGACACCTTTTCCTGCCCAATAACCGTAACGGCCCGAAGGGTGCTTTGCATTATTGAGTCCTGACACCTTTTCCTGCCCCCGGCCAGGCGAGGAAGCGGTGGAGTTGCTGGCGATGATGCTCTTCAAGTGGGGCCAGGCGGCGACAGGTAGTCGAGAGTTCGACCGCCCGGTCGCGATGGCCAAGGCGGTGTTCGATCTCGGCGAGGGTGTCCAGGTACACGTGGTCCTGCGGTAGCAGTTCGACCACATGCTGGCTGATCGCCTGGGCCCGCTCCAAACGCCGCTCGACATTGGCATACAACCAGGCCAGGTTGTTCCCCACCAAGGTATCATCCGGCCAACGCGCGAGATGCCGCTCCATCGGCTCGACGTACAACGCCAACCACGGTTCGACGCGCTCCCAACCAAATTCCACTTCGCCTAGCGGCAACAACTCGATCAGCGTTTCAATCTGGTCGGGATGCACCGTGTGACAACGGCGAATCGCTGCATCGGCCGCCGCGAAATCACCAGCTATGATCGCTAATCGCGCTCGCGAACGTTCCAGCCCCTCCAGCTCGGGCAGGATATACTTGAGTTGGAAATCATCGCTGCGGCTGGCTTGCGAGGCTAGTCGGCTCAAGCAAAGACGCTGGTATTCGCGGTAGGCTTGTTCGAAGCTCTCCAGCGTTGGCTCATCCCAGAACTCTCTCCAAGAGGTAGGGTCGGGACTGGCTTCCGCCGAAGATCGCTCGTCTTTCAGTTCAAGGCCGCGCCGCGCTTCGGCCCAGCGTCGGAAGGAATCATCGATCAAGCTTTGCCGGGCCGATACCAGGATCGCCGTCGCCTGCCAATCCTCCATGCGCGCCGCATCATGGCTAAGCAGCGCTAGGCGACTGAAGTGGATGGCTGGCTGATGAAGTTTTTCCGCATCCATCTTCGCCGCGGCTTCTCGCCATTGCTCGTCGGAGAGCGGGAGGCTGGAAGCCTGCAACTCCAGTCGTTGGGCGGCCTCGCTGTCTCCGATCAGCCGATAATAACTAGCCGCCTTCATCGCCAGCTCCAGCCTGCCGGGGTCCAACTCCCACAGCCAGTGATGGACGAAGGCGGCATTGGTGTAATGATGCTCGGCCGACAGGATCTCACCTAGCACCTCCAAGCGTTCGACAAAATCGTCGGAGGCCGACTGCCGCGGGCCCGTAGCCCGCATCGGCAAGGCATCGGTCCGCAGCGTGCGATACCAATCGCGAAAACCGGGCGAGGCCGACCAGAGCAACCAATCGGTTGCCAGGTCGGTTCGATGCAACTTGGTGGCCATACGCGACAAAGCCAAGGTTAATCCCGGCAGTTCTTCGGCATCCGCGTCGTTGATGAGGGCTTGGCCCATCGACGGAAAACCCTCCTGCTGCCAATCGTCAGGCCAGTCCTCGGGGCTGCGGCCGGCGGCCACTGCCTCCAGATCATTCAAGGCTTGCACCCAATCCCGTTGCCGGCGAGCTCGATGAAGCCAATCGAGCATCGAGGCTGCTTGCGGTCCTAAATCGAGGAAGCCCTCTTTCCGCCAGTACAGAGTAAACAGGATACCATTGCGATGATCATCATCGATCCCTTCGCGCAGCAATTGGGCAAACTTGTCCAGGGCGAAACGGCGGCGATGTTGGGTGGTCCAGACCCAGGTCGCCACCCGCCATCGATCGCGGACCACATCAGAAATCGAGCGTCCTAGTTTGGCCTCGATGTCCTGCTTGTGCGCTTCGCCGCTACCGGAAATCCAATGGATGACCGCTTCATCGACTAACTCGCCGGCTTGTCGCTCGCCCAAGCGGTACAAGAGGCAACCCAGGCTGGCCAGGCGGCTGGTAAGTTCAAAGTCTTCGCGGCGATCCTTGGGGGTTTTCCCGAGTTCTCCATCCAGCCATCGACGCACGGTATCTTCCTCGCGATCGGCTAACCCCAGGCAGGCGAAAGCTTCTTCGATCCGCCCTTGCGCGACCAGGATATCATAGGCAGCCGGGCTGTCGCGTTCTTTGGCGATGGCGATCGCTTCGTCCAAGCGGCCAACCAAGGCCAAGCTGGTGAGATGGCTGGTGAGCTCTTGCTCCGAAGCTTCGGGTGGGCCCAGGCTGTCGGCCCAGGCCTGGCTGCGCGGCTCATCGCCCAGCCACCGCCAGATCAACGCAATGCGGGCTGCTTCCAGGGCTTCCCCGCCGCGGCGTAGCGAAGCTGGCCGAGGGGCTTGCGTTATGCTCAGTTGCTTCAAGCTTACCGTATCGATCCTCTCTGGCATAACGCGATTCGCTCCCGTCCGCTGTTCGTCCAGTAACCACAGGGCTTGTGGCCAGGCCTGGTGTTCGACGGCCAGCGCGTAGGCGAAGTCGCCCTGCGCGCAGCGATGGGCCAGGGCGATGGCGGCCTCCACCTTGCCTGCCTGCTCCAAAGCGAGGATCTCGGTGAACTGCTGGCTGAGGGGTGCTTCTTCGGCGAGCAGCAGCGGCTGCTGCGCTAAAGACTCGAGCCCCAATGCATGCCATGTGCGCCGAGCCCGAACCGCCTGGTCGAGCGGGTACAAGCGATCGATCAGGCGCGGCAGGCGTATCTCCTGCTGGTCATTCCAAGCCAGAGCCAAGAGCTTGATCAGCGGCGAGGCGGTCTCGGGCAAGTCTTCGAGCAGTTTCTGCCGTTCGGTGGGCGAAAGGATTTCTAGCATGCTTTCGAGATGATCCCATCGGCTATCGCTGGCCAGACGCAGCAGCGTTTGCAGGTCGCCACTGCGGACCAGGGCGAGATCCTTGAGCAGCGAAGCAACTTCGGCTGGCTCCGCCGAGAGGCGTATCAAGATTTGCAGCCAGCGGATCGCTACCGACTTTTCGAGATCCGAATCGAGCGCGGCTTGTTCCAGGATCGGACGGATCACATCGCGATGCTGACGACCTACCCGCCAGAGCTCGAGGAAGGCGACCCGTCGCTGATGGTAATTGTTCGAACCCAGCTTGCCGATCCAAGCCTGCAGTTCGACCAGATCCAACGGTCGCTCGTTGGCGAGACCGCCGGCGGAGGGCATGCCGACTGCCGCCTGGCCGGTTGCTGGCCACGGGCGGTCGTCACCCGTCAGCGGCCGCGACCAGCTGAACACGATCCAGAGGGTGATGAGACAACAGGCTCGGTACAACAGCTGATATCCTCATGGTCGAGGGTAAGCGTGAGTAAAGTTGAGTGACCCTATTTTAGACAGATCGGGAAACCGCCTATGGAATTTACCATATGCAATCGCTATTTTAGGACAACGGCGATTCCACGCCGACTCAGTATAGTCCCTTCCCTCCCTCCTTCCTTCCCGGCCTCGCTTATGCCACGATTTTTTTATCTTCCGGCCGTCAGTTGTTTAGCGATCCTTTTGCTGACTACCTCGCTGCAAGCCGAAGGGGTTTGGTTGAATTGGCGCGGTGCGCAAGGCAACGGCAACGCTGGCGACGGCAGCTACCCGACCCGCTGGTCGGAGCAACAAAATATTCGATGGAAAGTCCCGTTGGGAGGACGCGGTGGTTCGACCCCGATTGTCGTCGACCAGCAAATTATTCTGACCGCCGGGATCGATGGGCGGAATGCGTTGCTGGCTTTTGATTTCGACGGTCGACTCAAGTGGCAGCAGTCGCTTGGGGCCGAGCGTGAGGGGAAGCACAAGAAAGGGTCGGGCAGCAACTCTTCGCCGGTAAGCGATGGCGACAAGGTCTTTGCCTACTACAAGAGCGGCGATCTGGCTTGCTGCGACCTCCAAGGGAAGGTCTTATGGCAACGCAATCTCCAGCAGGAATTCGCCGAGGATACCTTGTGGTGGGATCTTGGAACCTCACCAGTCCTTACCGAAGAAGCGGTGATCGTTGCTGTGATGCAGAGTGGTCCCAGCTTCTTGGTGGCTTTCGACAAGGCTTCGGGCAAGCAACTCTGGAAAATCGATCGGATGCTCAATGCTAACGAGGAGTCGAACCAGGCCTATACCACTCCGGCGATCGCCAAAACCGATCAAGGTGAGGTCCTTTTTGCTTTGGGGGCCGATCATGTGACAGCGCACGATGTCCGGACTGGGCGCGAGCTGTGGCGTGTCGGTGGCTTCAATCCGACCAACCAACGGAATTATCGCTGTATCTCCTCGCCGTTGATTGTGGGGGATCTGGTCATTTGTCCCTATGCTCGTGGGAAGTTGGTAACGGCTGTCCGGACGACAGGCCAGCTGAGCGAGAAGGACAGGGTGGCTTGGCAGCGCGAGGAAATCGGAGCGGACGTGCCTACCCCCACGGTCGAAGGAAATCGGATCTTCTTGGTTACCGATAAAGGGGATGTGACCTGCGTCCGGGCTACGGATGGCGAAACGCTTTGGTCGGGCAGCCTGCCCAAGAGTCGGACCAACTATAGCAGCTCGCCCATGTTGGCTGGTGGTCATCTTTACCTGACACGCGAGGATGGGGTGACCTATGTTTTGAAAGCTGGGGAGTCATTCGAGATCGTGGCCGAAAACCCGCTGGAAGCGACGACGGTAGCCACTCCGATTTTCGTCGATGGGCGAATCATCCTGCGGACTTTTGATTCGCTCTACTGCATCGCAAACCAACCGTAGGGGCGATCGAAGCCTGCATTTACCGGCGAACGCTGTCGGGTGGCCCGAGCAGGTAAGCGGCACTTCGCTGACGTCCTGTTCGGTAGTTTTTTGAAATAGGGGGCCCAGGGCTGCGGCTGGTCCGCGAGATATCCGCCAGCCCTTGGAAATACCCCGGCTAGCCCGCTTGGTCAGGATTTTTCCAGACGGTGGGCCTTGGTTTGGCTTCCAGCCGGTATTCAGCTGTCACCCAGCCGATAAACTAAGGACTTCCTCGCGTTATTTGTCCAAGGGAGATATTCATCGATGTTGCCGTTCCTCACACCCTTCCTCCGACGATCGTTCGTCGCCTTGGTCTGTTTCGCTTGGTTCGACTCCAGCCTGCTGGGGGAGGAGCTTCCCAATGTGATCATTATTAACATCGACGATATGGGCTACGCCGATATCGGCCCGTTCGGGTCGACCTTGAATCGGACGCCCCATCTCGATCGGATGGCGGCGGAAGGGATGAAGTTGAAATGCCATTACGCGGCACCGGTTTGTTCCCCCTCCCGGTCGTCGCTGATGACCGGTTGTTATCCGAAGCGGGTCTTGCCGATTAGCCATGTGCTGTTTCCCGCTGGCGAGGTCGGTTTACATCCCGAGGAAGTGACGATCGCCGATCTGCTCAAGACGAAAGGGTATGCTACGGCATGTATTGGCAAGTGGCATCTGGGAGATCAACCTGAATTCCTGCCGACCCGGCAGGGGTTTGATTTTTATTACGGTATCCCTTATTCCAACGATATGGGGACAGCCGCTGAAGGTTCCAAGAGCGATTTGGGAGCCCCGTTGCCCAAGCCGGCGAATGGTGACAACGGAGCCAAGGCAGGGAAGGCGGTCGCCTCTGCCCCCGATGAGCTTGGATTGCGAGGCAATGCCCAGCCCCCCTTACCATTGCTGCGAAACCAAACGGTCATCGAACGGGTGAATGCCGAGGGGCAGCAGACCCTGACGGCGCGCTATACCGAAGAGGCGGTCCGTTTCATTCAGACTCATCGCGAAAAGCCGTTCTTCCTATACTTGCCGCACACGGCCATCCATTTCCCGCTGTATCCCGGAAAAGCTTTCTACAAGCAGTCAAAGAATGGGCTAGTCGGCGATTGGATCGAAGAAGTTGATTGGAGCGTCGGGCAGGTACTCGAGACGGTGCGTTCGGCGAAGCTCGAGGGCAAGACGCTGGTCTTCTTCACTTCCGATAACGGCGGGACCTCACGCTCGGTGAACACCCCGCTTCGCGGCAACAAAGGTTCTACCTGGGAAGGGGGGATGCGGGTTCCGACCATCGCCTGGTGGCCGGGGAAGATTCCCTCGGGCAGCGTCACCGAAGAGATCACCAGCATGATGGATTTGCTTCCGACCATCGCTCGCCTGGCACAGGCCGAGCTCCCTTCGCGGAAACTCGACGGCGGCGATCTTTGGCCTATCCTGGCCGGCCAGCCCAAGGCCGTCTCGCCGCACCGGGTTTTTTACTATTATCGCGGTTTGAAATTGGAAGCGGTCCGCGAAGGATCGATGAAATTGCATTTGGCAGCCCCGACCAGCGACGGCAAATCAGGAAAGGGGCCTGCGGCCAAGGCATCCCTGCAACTCTATGATCTTTCCAAGGATATCGGCGAATCACGCGACCTGGCAGCTAGTCAGCCAGATACCGTCCATCGTTTGATGGAACTGGCCAGGAAGATGGAGGGGGACTTGGGGATGGATGGAATTGGCCCCGGTTGTCGGCCGCTTGGCAAGGTCCAGGATCCGCGACCGCTGATCGACAGCGATGGGAACATTCGGTCGGAATTCAGATAGTTTCTGCGGCGAATTGAGGTGGCGACCCCAAGACGATGGGTGGTCGAGTGGAGGCTTCGTCGGCGCTCGAGCAAGCCACCTGAGTTGGCTCGCCAGGAGTGCAGGGTGGTCCTTCTCTTCTTCGACTTGGTGTTCGCGGAGGCCAAAGTTTTGAAACCGATGGCGGCTTAACCGAAGTGTCGCCGTGAAAGAAAACCGGTCAAGCTCCGAGAAAGTGAGGGGTGAAGCTTGCCAGTTGTAGCAACATCTTGAGAATAAGACCGAGAGTCACTGGCGGCGAGCGGTGTTTCTTTTCGCCAGCGGTAATGTTTCCTCGGCCTGCCCGTACCTGCTCAACGACAGAAGTTTGTCCATGGTTGCATTCAACCCGCGTTTGTATTGCTGGCTGATCCTCCCCTTCCTGCTGGCGGCCTGGGGCCTGGAGGCTGGCACGTTGTGGGCGGGAGCCTCACCGTGCCAGTGGGTGGTGGCTGTCAACGGTCAATCGGCTCGTTCGCGAACGATCGCCAACCATTATGTCCATTGGCGGAATATCCCGATGGCGAACGTGATTGTTCTCCCGGAGGTACCGGCAGCCAACAAGATTTCCCTGAAGGATTTCCGTGAGAAAATCCTCTATCCGCTGCTCGAGGAGATCGGTC
>JBILTQ010000011.1:0-31776 GCA_044371435.1 Pirellulaceae bacterium
CGGCGGAACTTGACGACGCATATCCAGGGAATCGCTTATTCCGCCGATTTTCCCTTGGCCATCGATGTCGCCGGCGAATCCAAACATGAAGGTAAGATCGCCCAGTATATGACGCCGGTAGCCTCGATTACCGGGCTTACCTACCTGTATCGTTTCGTTCGCGACTTCGGCAACTTTGTCGAACTCAATAATAACTGGTACGCCGGGCGAGAGCCTTCCGTCCTCTTTACCGCCCCCAACGGGGATAATGAAGCGGAGATCGAGAAGCAGAAAAAGCAGCTGATGGAATTGAAGGAGCACTCCAAGCTCGGGTTGCTGTTGGAGCAGCAAATGCTCGAGTATCCCGATCAGTTTCCGCTGGCGTACCTGGCAGCCCAAGCCTGGGCCGAAGCCGGACAGACGACGCGGGCCGTTTCGCAGTTGCAGAAAGCGATTGAGCTGGGGTGGAGTTTTTCGCAATATATTGTGGACGATCCGCGGCTGAAGTCGTTGCACGAATTCAATCGTTTTCAATTGCTGGTGAAAAGTTGTGATGATGATCCTTTTACCTGGCTACCCTTTGTCGGCTTCGATGCTCGACGCAATTACGCGCCCAACGGGGTTTCGACCTATCGAGCGTACAAGAATTCGGGGGTGACCTACCTGCCATCCTTCGTCCTGGCGGTCTGCGGTCCGCTGGGCAATACCGAGGAAGAAGCTCTGCGGCAACTCAAGCGATCGATCGATGCCGATTTTAGTAAACCCAAAGGTGGCTTTTACTACACCTTGACCGGCGATGTCCGGACTACCTGCCGCCAACCCGGTTTCGAACTGGCTCGAGACCGTTTGTTGGACATGGGTTTTGAGGCGGAGATTATCAAAGAAGGGATCCCGACCGGCAAAGAGTGCTTGGGGGTCACCATGGGGGAGGCGACCTTTTCATGGACGACATCTCGATCCAAGCTGATGCCGGGAGCGATCGGCGACAACTTGACCAGCTTGGGAGCCGTCATGGATACCCCCAATCAGACGAAGCTCACCGAATTCCTCCGGCATGGGGCGGCCGCCGCCAGCGGCACGGTCACGGAACCGTACTCCATTCAGGCGAAGTTCCCGCATCCGATGATTCATGCGGCCTATGCTTCGGGGCTGACGGCGGCCGAAGCTTACTACGCTTCGGTAAGCGGGCCATACCAATTGTTGATTGCCGGGGATCCGTTATGCCAACCCTTTGCCACCGCCCCGGCCTTCAGCATCGCTGGCTTGGAGCAGGCGACGAATCTCATCGATAAACTCACGGTGGAGATCGTGCCGGCCGGAGTTGAAGGGGCCGATCGACCACGCTTCGTCGGTCTCTTGCTCGATGGCGAACTCAAGGGTGCCCAACCGATGCCACCCGGAGCCGATATTCGGCAACGCATCACCATGGCCGCTGAGAAATTCTCCAATGGAGCTCATGAATTGCGCTTTGTTGCCACCGATAGTACACGTAAGGAGACCAAGTTCGAGCGAAGCTACTGGCTGACTTCTGGCCCCGACTACAATCAGATCAAGCTGAGTGGTCCGGAGCGTTGGAAAGCCGCCGCTGGTCAACCGTTGACACTCGAGGTTTTTGGGACCGATTCCGATGCGGTGATCGAGATCCGGCACGATCGAGAATATGTGCTGACAGTGGAGGAAGGAAAGAACGCGATCGAGGTCCCGACCGAGAATCTGGGACGTGGACCAGTGCGATTGCAGGCAGTGGCAACGATCGGTGCCACCGAAGTCGCTTCCTTACCGATCACCGTCTTTATCGAATGATCGGAGCCCTTCCCGTCATGGCTGGGTCAATACGCTTCAATCGCTGCTGTCGACGCGTCTCAAGCCTTGAGGAGCGGCGAACCGTTTCCAGCTTGGGCCGCTACAGCCGCGTGCGTTGGACCGGGCTGGTCGGCGGTTGACCCTGGGCTTTCCCCTGGAATTGTCTGGCGAGTTCCCGCATCAATCCGTTGTAACGCGTTTGTTCTGCGAGATTGTGCCATTCCTGGGGGTCTTGCTGGCGATCGTAGAGTTCCCGTCCATGCTGGCCTTCGTTCCATTCGATGTAGCGCCAACGCTCGGAGGTCAAGGCGCGTCCCATGACCATCTGCTCGCTACCTGGGCGAAGGATTTGCGTCATGGCTATCGAGTCCCACTCGCGGCTGGGATCCACCAACAGGGGTTGGAGGCTCTGACCATCCTGGGCAGGTACGGCATGATCGAAAACGATTTCGGTGAGGGTAGGGTAGAGATCGATCAGTTCGACCGTTCGTTGGCAAACGGCCCCACCGGAATGCAACCAGGGAGCCGCGATGAACAAGGGGGTCCGCGCCGATTCGCGGAAGAGGGTCCGTTTCTGCCATAGACCATGCTCACCCAGGTGGTAACCATGGTCGCTGAGGACGACGATCAGCGTATCGTCGGTGAGCTGCCATTCGTCGAGCTTGGCGAGAATACGTCCGAGTTGGGCGTCGGCGAAGGTCACCGAGGCCGCGTAGGCTTGCATCGCCTGCAAGAGTTTATCCGAAGGCAAGCCGTAGTTAGGCAAGGGGATATTGTGAGGGATCGCGGCGGCCGGGAGATCTTGGCGGTCGTCTGCCGGTATCAGCGGCAGGTGGAGCGATGTTCGCGGATAGAGCTCAAAGTATTTTCGCGGTGCCACATAAGGAGTGTGTGGACGAAAGAAACCGACCCCCAGGAAGAAAGGTTGACGGCGATGTTTTTCCAGGAAATCGATGGCGGCCGTGGCGATCATCCCATCGGTTTGCTGTTCATCGTCCCCTTCGGCGGCCAGCCAACTCAAGGCGGCGCTGATCGGGCGAGTCGGGGTTGGATTCTCGATGTAGGCCTCATCCCACACATCGCGACCTCGCGGATTGACGACTTCATCCCAGGAGACGGCATCGTCCAAGCCATGGGTACCGATCCCCGTGGGGACGTCGTAATGGTAAAGCTTGCCCACCCGGGCGACGCGATACCCCTGCTGACGAAAATACTGCGGCAGGGTCACGACTTGGGGAAGTTGCTGGCGAAAATGCCGGTCAAGATCCCAGACCGTCGTATGATCCGGTCGCAAGCCGGTGAGGATCGAAGCGCGACTGGGGTTGCAGAGCGGAACTTGGCAGTAGGCCTCCTGGAAGTAGATGCCTCGTTGCCGCAACCGGTCGAGATGAGGGGTGGAGACGCGCAGGCTGGCTGGCGAATCAAAGACGTTGCCAAGGTCGTCGAACATGACAAACAGCACGTTCCGCCGCTCCTTGTCGGGGGACGGCGGGGGCTCGACGGCAAAGGCAACGCAACCATGGGAGGCGGTAGTCAGGAGGAGCCAGAGGAGCATCTTGAAGGGACGTATCATCGGGTTTCGCGGCTGGGGAAGCGATGGTTTGTTTTAGGCAGGCTTCAAGTATAATCGTTGGCTTCGATTACTACCTCCCGCTCCTCGATCCTCACCTGAAAGGTATCGCCCATGCGTCTCTTCCTTCCAGCTTCGCTGTCGTTGTGCTTGCTCTTTTTGGCTGGATCTGCCATGGCGGAAGCACCATCGCGGGAGGCCCCACCGGAGCCGGCTGACATGAAGTCGATCTTCAACAAGATGAATCTCAGCGGTTGGGAAGGGGATGCTCGGCTGTGGACCGTCAGTCAGCAAACGATTCGCGGCGAGACGACGCCGGAGAATCCGGCCACCGGCAATACTTTTTTGGTGTGGCGCGAAGGGACGGTCAAGGACTTTGAACTGCGATTGTCTTATCGTTGCAGCGCCACCAACAACTCGGGTATCCAGTACCGTTCACGGCGGATTACCGACAGCACGGCGAAGAATTTATGGGTGGTGCGCGGGTACCAGTTCGAACTCCGCAATGAAAATACCTGGCCTAATGTCCCGGGTTTTATCTACGACGAAGGTGGCAAGCGCGGTCGCATGTGTCTAGTCGGTGAACGGGCTTCGATGGACAAAAATGGACGCAAGGAGGTCGAGGAAACGCTGATCGACGAGGCCGGATTCAAGGCCTTGATGCGCGTCGATGATTGGAACGATGTCGTCATCATCGCCAAGGGGAATCGCATCCAGCACTACCTCAACGGACGTTTGATCGTCGATTTCACCGACGACAATCCCAACCTGGCTGCCAGCGAAGGGGTCTTGGCCCTGCAATTGCATGCCGGCAAACCGATGTGGGTCGAATTCAAAAATATTCGGTTGCACGAAATCAAAGACGAAGCCACCAAGTAGGCCTTGTCGGTGTCGGATCTTGAACCCTGGCGGGGTGAGTGGGCCTCGCCAGGCTGTTCGCCGGCGGTCATGGCTGCAATTCGTCCAGCACCGCTTGCAGCCCATCGGTCTGCGGCAGGCCACGCTCGATCGCTTTCCGCAGCAGCGCCGTTGCTCGTTCGCTTTGGCCTTGGCGATGGTACAACCTGGCCAAGGTCGCGATGATGGTGGGGTTCTGCGGGAGTTGCCGATCGGCTTTTTCAGCAGCGGCGGTCGCCAGGGCGAGCAGTGGCTGATGGAAGTCAGGGGCTTGGGACTGCTGGAGCATTTGCCAGGCGATATGGTGTAGCAACTCCGGTTCGTCTGCTGGCGAATCGATGATCTGCTGCAGGGTTTTTTCTGCGGCCGCGAATTGCTGGGTGTTGATTTCAACTTCCAGTTGGACCAATCGAACCTGGGATAACTGACGGGGAGTCGCCGACTGAGCCAGGCGAGCCAGTCGTTCCAGGGCGTCCGCAACTTCATCGCTTTGCAGGTGTTTGTAGACCGCCATCATTTTCAGCTGGAGTTCCGCATCCTCCAGCATCTGTGTCAGGACGGGGTCCCCTTCCGCCAGGACCTTACCTTCCGCAACGATGGCCATCGCTTCGTCGACCCGCTCCCGGCGCATGGCCGCGGATAATCTTTCCCCAAGTTCGTCGCGAAGCTGCCCTCGCCGAAAGACGGTGGCGAAGGCCTGGCGGTCCCAGCGATCGGCGAGCACCTGCTGCAGCGGTTCCTCGACCTCCATCGGATGTCCGATCCATTCAATCAGGCCGGTCTTGCCGACCAGGAAGCAGGTGGGGATCCCCGTCTGCTGCGAGGCTTCCATGTAGTCGCGACTGACGGATTGATCGGGATCGGAAGCCAAGCAGTAGACGCTGGTCAATTCGCCGTAGGTCGTCGGCTTGCTTTCTGCAGCTGAAGATTCCTCCTCGGCCTTGGCCGAGGAGGATGCTGGCAAGGAGCGTTTAAGAAATGCCTGTATGGTCGCCAAGGCTTCGTCGCTGACGCTGATCAATTGAAATTTCTGGCTTTGATATTGCTTTTGGAGTTCGGCCAAGCGAGGCATGGCAGCAGCGCACGGGCCGCACCAGGTTGCCCAAAACTCCACCATATAGACATGGCCTGGGGTAAATTTTTGCAGGTGAGGCAGCCGTCCGTTCCCATCGCTGAGCCAATGCTCGATCTGCAGGGCAGGGGCCGGCGAGCCGATAGTCAAGCCGGATGTGGTCGATGGTGGGCTGGCTGGGTTGGCGGTGGGTACGGTCTCTTGAGCATCATTCGAGGGGCATAGCCCGATCAACAGCCAAGCAAGCCAAACCAGCGATGACGCTCGTCGGCGATGAGGGGAAGGCAGGCTGGTAAGGCGACAAGAGAATGCCATGAGCTTCCCTTTCGAGGTTGGGTTGGGGGCGGTAGGTAAATAGGCGACGAGCGCCGGTTCGGAGATCAGGTTTCGGAACCCGATAGTATACTGCGCGAAATCGGGCGATACCGAGCGTTCCGGGAACTACTTGGGTTTACCATTTTTTTTCGGCGGTGCGATCGGATAATCAGGGGTGGGCTGAACGGCAGTGGCCATGGTCTCGGCCATCCGCTGGACGATTTCCGGGTGTTGGGAGGCGATGTCCTGCGATTCCGCCAAATCACCGCGCAAATCATACAGTTCGATCGCTTGGTCCGCTCCGCGACGCACCGCTTTCCAATCACCGATCCGCACGGCTTGGTGGTATTGGCCACGCGTATGGCCATAGTCCCAATAGAGGTAGGGATGGCTGGGCGCGGCCCCGCCCTTCCAGGCTTCGGATACCGAATGACCATCGATGGGATGGGTTAGGGGTTGGCCGACGATCTCTGCCAGCGTCGGCAGGATGTCCCAATGCGTCCAGATTTCATGGCTGGTGTGCCCGACCGGCGTTCGGCCTGGCCAACGCACGATCATCGGTACTCGAATCCCCCCTTCATACAGTTCACGTTTGACACCCCGCAGCGGGCCAGCGCTGGCAAAGAATGCTGGGCGGTGTTTGGCCTCAGCCGAGGGGCCGTTGTCGCTGGTAAAAAGAAGGAGGGTGTCCTTCGCCAGGCCTTGAGCTTCCAGCATCTCGAGCAAGCGGCCGACGTCTCGGTCGATCATCGTCACCATAGCTGCGTAATTTTTTTCTACCTGCGGCCAGTCGCGATCGCTATAGGGAGCATCGCTGGGCACAATCAAGGAGTCGTCGGACTTCAGCGAGTAATCCGACCAATGGGGTAGCGTATAGGCCAGGAAGAGGAAGAACGGTTGCTCGCTCCTTTGACTAAGGAACTGCATGGCCCGTCCTGTGAACAGATCGTGCGTATACTGTTCCTTGCGATCTCCGCGATTGCCTGGAAGCAAGACTACCTGATTGCCATCCCAAAGATGGTCTGGATAGTAGAAGTGGGCCTGATCCTGGTCTTGATGACCGAAGAACATCTGAAAGCCTTGTCGATCAGGGGTACCAGCAGTCGGGTGAACGCCGAGGCTCCATTTGCCGATGGCCCCGGTTCGATAACCGGCAGCCAGCAGGAGCTCGGCGATGGTGAGATCGTCTTCGAGCAGGTGAATGCCGTGCGGGACGTTATCCCGGATTCGCGCGTGGCCATTGTGTTGGCCGGTCATCAGGCAACAGCGCGAAGGAGCGCACACCGAGGAGCCCGCATAGACTTGGGTAAAACGTGTTCCCTCGGCCGCCAAACGATCGATATGAGGGGTTTGGATTAGCTTTTGTCCATAGCAACCTAGATCACCGTAGCCGAGGTCATCACAGAGGATGAGCAGGATATTGGGGCGATCGGTGAGCGAGGCGACGGCCAGGGGGGGCAAGGAAGGCAGGAAAAACGAGGCAACCCATAGGGGCCACACGGAAGCACCGAGGTTTTTCATAGAAATCCAGCTTGGCTATTCCCGCCAACCCTCGAGGCTAGGGGGTAAGGTGATCGGGATTCCACGCTGGCCGCTTAGGTGCCATGAGGGTTCGGGATCTGAAGGCTGGTGCCTTGCAAAAACCGCAATGATCTGGCAAGCAGCGAAGGCGGAACAGTCGGCCATCGTCGGCCTCGTCTGTTATACTGGGAACGCCGTTTCCGACGCTACGCGATGCGTAGCTTTTCTCTCCCGCCCTTTCAGGTGTACCTCCCATGAAGAGACTGTTGACGATCCTCGTTTTGTTAGCCTGCAGCCAGACCGTCGGCCAAACCGCTGAACCTGCTGCCTTGGCGATCCCCGGTAAGGTGATTTACGAGAGCAAACTCGATACGCCACCGGGAGCACCGTGGAAAGCTGCCAAGGGGAAGTGGGAACTAGTCGACGGAGTCTTGCGCGGGGCTGAGTTGGTGGCTGATCAGCATGGGGCGGTCTCCCGCTTGCCGAATAAGCTCCAGGATTTCATCCTCGAATACGAGTTCAAGTTCGAAGGGGCGCGCGGGACCAGCCTCTCGATCAATGCGGTCAAGGATCATATGGCGCGAATCAATATCCTACCCTCGGCCATCACTTTTCAACGCGATGATAATGATCATCAGGGGCCGGATAAAGCGGTTGTCTTCGCCCGCTTCGCCGTGGATTTGAAGCCCGGTGTTTGGCACAAGGTTCGGCTGGAGATGGTCGGCGATACGATGTTTGGACAAGTCGACGACTGGAAGGCGTGGGGCGCGAGTGAGCTTTTCAAAACCCCCAAGACCGCGCCGGGATTTACGGTTGCCGGTGAGGCGGTCGATTTCCGCAATCTGGTCATCCGCGAAGCCACGCTGAACCCCCACTGGGAAGCCATGCGATCGAGCTTGCCGCAACCCGGCACCCAGGTCGCAGCTTTCGCCGCGAAAGCGAATCCGCAAGCCAAAGCCAAGGCCAAAGTCAAAGCCAAGGCTGCAGCCAAGAAAAAGTAGTCAGCGGTGCCTTCGTTCCCACGAGTTACTTGGCTCGAGATCGTGAAGAGCGAAGGTGACTCCTGGGGCGGTATCCTACAGGCAGCGGTACCCGATATCCTTCAGCGATATCCGCCAGCGGTGACCGCTGCCGCCAAGACCGACCAGGGATCCACTCACCAGCACCATGCCTTGCTGGGGATGCGGTCGGGTCATCATCGGTCGCAAGGGACTAACGGCAAACGGAGGTTCTCGTTAGGTAGGCAATCGATAGCTCTTCCATTCAGCCTTGGCTCAGCCAGTGCTGAGTGACTTACCAATCCAGCCGATCAGCCCTAGGGAACTGGAACGCCACTGACGGGTGCGAGAAGCGACCACTGGGCGTCGCGGCCTTAGCCACCTTGTGAGGCGGTGGTTCGGCTTTCTAATTCCTCCCAGCGTTCCATCAGCTGCTGCAGTTTGGTTTCGCAAGCCGCCAGGTGATCCTTGGCGGTGACGATGGCCGTGGGCGGTTGCGAGTAGAATTGGGGATCGGCTAGCTGCCGATGGAGCTCGGCGATATTTTTTTCCGTGGTATCGATGACAGCTGGAAGCCCTTCGAGTTCCTTCTGCTCCTTGAAGCTTAATTTCCTGGCTGCTGGCTGAACTGCTTCGACTTTCGCTTGGGCTGCGGTGTCCTTGCTCTTCTGCGGCTTGGCGATCGCCACTTCGGTGGCCGCTTGACGCGCTCTTCGGTAGTCGTCGTAGCCACCGCCATATTCTTTGGCTTCCCCCGTTCCGTCGACGGCGATGATGCTGGTCACCACGTGATCGAGAAAGGCGCGATCATGGCTCACCAGCAGCAAGGTGCCGGCGTAGTTGCTGACCAATTCCTCGAGCAGTTCCAGGGTCTCGGCATCTAGGTCGTTGGTGGGTTCATCGAGCACCAGGACGTTGGAGGGGGTTTTGAACAACCGGGCCAA
Source organism: Pirellulaceae bacterium (assembly GCA_044371435.1). Classification (GTDB taxonomy): domain Bacteria; phylum Planctomycetota; class Planctomycetia; order Pirellulales; family Pirellulaceae; genus JAIYDQ01. Next base: position 9,100 of record JBILTQ010000011.1, read on the forward strand.
GAGCAAGCGATTGCGCTCGCCGCCAGAAAGGTGTTTGGCAAGCTGCCGAGCCCGCTCGGGGGTGAAAAGAAAGTCCTGCAAATAGCTGTAAATATGCCGCTTCTTACCATCGATCAGCAGATGATCTTCGTCGGGCGAGACGTTTTCAGCCACCGACTTCTCATCGTCGATTTGCTCCCGGAGTTGGTCGAAGTAGAGGATTTCAAGCTTCGTGCCCCGCCGAATCGTGCCGCTCGTTGGGGTTAGTTGTCCCAGCATCAGCTTGAGCAAGGTGCTCTTCCCAGCGCCGTTGGGACCGACGATCCCGACTCGATCACCGCGGACGATCAGGGTCGAAAAGTCGCGGAGGATAACGCGATTTTGATAGGCGAAGGAGACATTCTGAAGTTCAAGCACCAGTTCGCCGGAACGATCGGCCTCGGTCGCTTGGAGCTTGACCTGGCCGACCCGCTGCCGCCGCTCGGCTCGCTGGCGGCGCATGGCCTCCAAGGCGCGCACGCGTCCCTCGTTGCGCGTACGGCGGGCTTTGATTCCTTGTCGGATCCAGACTTCTTCTGCGGCCAGGCGTTTATCGAACAAGGCTTCCTGTTTTTCCTCAGCCGCCAGGACGTCGGCTTTCCTCTGAAGGAAGGTGGCATAGTCGCATTCCCAGTCGAAAAGCCCGCCGCGATCGATCTCGAGGATCCGCGTGGCCAAGGCTTGAAGGAAGAGTCGATCATGGGTGACAAACAGCAGGGCTCCTTCCCAACTTTTGAGAAAATCCTCGAGCCACAGGATCGATTCGATGTCGAGGTGGTTGGTGGGCTCATCAAGCAGCAGTAGGTCGGGTTCCTGGACAATGGCTTGGGCGAGAAGAACGCGGCGTTTCATCCCGGCCGATAGCCGAGCGAAATCGACCTCGCCATCCAAGCCCATCCGCGAGAGGGCGCGGTGAAGCATCGCCTCGTGCCGCCATCCGACGTTGGTGTCGCTGTCCGCACTGTCGGTGGCTTCCTCCGGCAGACCGGCCGCGACCACCTCGACGACTTTGCCTAGCGTCTGCTGGGGAACTTCCTGAATGAGCCGAGCTACCTTGAGTTGTGGGGCCCGGCGAACCTCGCCGTGGTCAGGTACTAAATCACCGGCCAGTAGCTTCATCAAGGTCGATTTTCCCGCTCCGTTCCGCCCGAGCAGGCCGATGCGCTCCCCTGAATCGATGGCCAATCGCAAGTTTTCCAGCAACGGTGGATTCCGCCAGGTAAATCCAACGTTGTTCAATGTAATCAATCGCATGGGTATCCAAAATCGACGCTTGCCGCACTTCGCACTCCGTCGCCGGCTTGCTGATCGCCGCCGAGAATTTCCGACCGAGTCGCTGGTTCTAACATGGATAGCCTGAAGCTGCAAACCTCAGCATGGTTGGCTAGCAGCGTCCCCAAGGAGAAGGCCGTCATACCTTCCCTTTCCAATCGCTGGTGCGAAACCTTGGTCTGCCAGGGCAGAGGGTGTATTTGCTCGAATCGAGCGGTGGTCCATGACATCCGCGGCGAACAGAGTTGCTGGCCAGTCGAGCTTGGCTCGACGTAAGCTCGACATGGAGCCGGTTGGCTAGCCAGATCGATGCGCCACGGAGTCGCAGTTGGATAGTCGAACGAGATAAATAGTGATGAGGTCTTGCTGGATGTTTCACGGTGACGACGGATCCCGCCTGCCGTTTGCCCGGCTGCCGAGGGAGCGGATAGCCCAGCCGCGTTCTGCTTGTTGGATGGCTTATTGGCCTGTCATATCTTTGTTTCCAGGGTGCGACATTTCGTCGACTGCTTCGCCGGCGAATCTTCCTTTCGTACGATCCCTTGGCCAGTTACATTGGTGTCATGAAATCCGACATCCAACGTTTAGTAGAATTCGATTTCTTGCGGGCTACCGAGATTGCGGCTTTGAACAGCATGCAATGGATCGGAAAGGGTAATAAAGAAGCGGCCGACGAGGCCGCTTGCGATGCCATCCGCGGGATGATGGATATCACTGATATCCGCGGGACGGTAGTGATTGGCGAAGGGATCAAGGACGATGCCCCCGGGATCTTCAAGGGAGAGAAGCTCGGGTTGTGGCGCGAGGAGTCGCCGCGTTTCGATATCGCGCTCGACCCGGTCGACGGTACGACGAATATCAGCAAGGGAATGCCGAATTCCATCAGCTGTATCGCGGCCGCGATTCCCGATGGGGATCAGCCCGCCTTGATGGACATCCCGGCATTCTACATGACGAAGTTGGCTTACCCATCGGCTGTGCGGAAGGCCTGGATTCGCGATCCCAGCTTGCCGATCAGTGTCGATGCACCGCTGGCGGAAGTCATCGGCATTACCGCGCAGATCTTGGGCAAGAGCCTTCGGGACGTCACCGTGATGATTCTCGATCGGCCGCGGAACCAGCCATTCATCGATGAAGTCCGCCGCGTCGGGGCTTCGTTGCGGATGATCGCAGATGGCGATATCGCCGCTGCGCTCGCACCCGCCCTGGGGTCGACGAATATCGATCTTTACGCCGGGATCGGCGGAGCTCCGGAAGGGGTGCTGGCTGCCGCCGCCCTCCGCTGCCTTGGTGGCGGGATGCAGGCGAAGATCTGGCCTCGCGATGAGGCTGAACGGCAGCAGTTGATCGAGATCGGTTGGGGTGATCGGCTCAACACTATTTTCCGCTCGCGCGATCTGGCGCAGGGCGACGAGATCCTTTTTGCGGCGACGGGCATCAGCGATAGTCCGCTCCTTTCCGGGGTGGAAGTTCACGGGAAAACCGCCACTACCCACTCCGTCCTGATGCGGGCCAAGAGTGGCACGATTCGTTATGTGCGGACCGAACACGACCTGGACCGAAAGACCATCCATCTTCGATCCAAAGGCAAAGAAGCTACGGTCTGAGTGCAGCCGCAGTGGATGTCGCCGTCGACGATGGCGGTCGTTAGCTCCCCTCCAACGCTCGCGGACACGGGGGCCGCTGCGAGGAAAACCCGTGGACAGTGCTGGGGCTGACTTTCCGACCTCAAGTTCTTAGCGATGTTCTTGATCGAGGGCCGTCTGCTGTCGTCGTCATGCAAGACACCAAGCTGGCCTCGGCCGCTCATCAGCTCTCGGCTCGATCGCGGCGATTTGCCCACCACTTATGCAGCTCGACAGCCGGTACGACACTGACGGCCAACCCGATCACGACCAGCCAAGTGGTGAGGGAAACCGGTTCCGTTCCCAGCACAGACTGCATGAACGGCAGGTACATCGAAGCCACATGGATCAAGAAAGCCGCTACAGCTCCCAGCAACAGGATCGGGCTGCGGAGGGGGGACAGGGCGAAGGCTGATTTGGTCTCGGACCGGCAATTGCCGATATGGAAGTTTTCGAAGAGCACCATCAGCAGCAGGAGGACATTCCGAGCCGAGGATTCACTCCAGCCTTGTTGGAGCATCCATTCGAAGGCGAGAAACCCGACACACCCCATGACTCCTACCGAAATAATCATCCGTTCGACCATCAACCGATTGAAGATCCGCTCATCAGGCGGTCGCGGGCGCCGCTTGAGCGTATCCCCCTCCCCCGGCTCGAAAGCGATAGCTACCCCTTGGATGCCATTGGTTACCAGGTTCAACCATAGCAACTGCACCGGCAATAACGGCAAGTGCAAACCGAAGATGACGGTCAGTAGAACCATCAGCAATTCGGCGGCTCCGGTAGAGAGCAAAAGGAAAATGACTTTGCGAATGTTGTCATAGGCAACTCGCCCCTCCTCAACGCCAGCGACAATCGTCGCGAAATTGTCATCGCTAATCACTAGTTCCGAGGCTTCGCGAGCCACATCGGTGCCGGCCTTACCCATGGCGACACCGATATTCGCTGCTCGTAGAGCGGGGGCGTCGTTCACACCGTCGCCGGTCACGGCTACGAAATGTCCGGCTTGCCGAGCGGCCTCGACAATCAGCAGTTTCTGTTTAGGGGTGACGCGCGCGAAGACACGCTTTTCGGCCACCAGCGAAACCAACTCGGCAGATGTCTTGCCCGCGAGTTCACCTCCCGTGATCAGGTGTTGCTCATCGTCGGTAAGTCCGAGGTCTTTGGCGATAGCCATCGCCGTCACCCGATGATCGCCGGTGACCATCGATACTTCGACACCGGCCTGATGGCAGGCCGCGACTGCCTCGCGAACCCCCGGACGTAAAGGATCGATCATCCCGGCGAAACCAAGAAAGCGCAGGTTCTCAGGTTCACTCGGGGCTTGGGTAGGATCAGCTCCGCTGGTACCATCGCCTTCGGCCAAGGCCAAGACCCGCAAGCCGCTGGCAGCCATCTGCGTGGCGATCGCCTCGAGTTCGGCCCGCGGCGTTTCCGGAGAACACATTTGCAATACCCGTTCCGGAGCCCCTTTGACAAAAACCCGGACATCGGCAGCGACCCGGTGGAAGGTAGCGGCGTACTGGTACTCCGACTCAAACGGTATCTCGTTGACTTGCGGGTGGCCGCTGAGGGTCAATTCCCGTTTCCAGCCTAGCTTGTAAGCAAACGAGAGGAGGGCAATATCGACGGCGTCACCGCGCCATTCCCAGGTTCCATTGCGTTGGTGGAGTTCCGCTTCATTGCACAGGACACCCGCTCGGGCCAGCCCATCCAATGCCGGACTACTCCCGGGCTCGACGGACCCGGATCCACGCAGCACCAGCCCGTCGGGGCGAAACCCTTCCCCGGTGACGGTGAAATTCTCGCCGCTAGCCAACCGGACCTCGCGCACCGTCAATTCATTGACGGTCAAAGTTCCCGTCTTGTCGGTGGCGATCAACGTGCAGCTTCCCAGGCCTTCCACGGCCGTTAACCGTCGAACAATGACCCCGCGTTTTGCCATGCGGTTCGTGGCGATCGCCAGCGCGACCGTCATGGCGACCGGTAAGCCTTCGGGGATAGCGGCCACGGCAAGAGCGACGACAAACAAGAAAACCTCGCTCACCGGGTACCGCCCCATCCCGACGGCCGCACCGCCGATGATGACGGAAGCTACCAGGGTTGCCAAAGCGATCGCGTTGGTAAACCGCTCCATCCGCTGTAGCAAGGGCGGGTTACCGCCGCTGGCGCTGACTACATCGAGCGCCAATTGGCCCACGTGAGTCGCCGTACCCGTGCCGACGACGACTCCCTTGCCACGTCCTCGGGTCACGATGGAACCGGCAAACCCCATATTTGCCCGATCGCCGAGCGGGGCGTTCTCCGGCCCTTGCCAGTCAGGGGTCTTGGTGACCGAGAGCGATTCGCCGGTCAGCAGCGATTCGTCGACTTCCAAACCGTGGGCACTTACCAGCCGCAAGTCAGCCGGGACGCGATTGCCCGATTCAAGCCAGACCATATCCCCTGGTACCAACTGCTCGGCGCTTATTTCCCGTACGTCGCCATCCCGTTGCACGGAAGCGCGAATTTGCAGCATTTTCCGCAACGCCTGACTGCTCTGCTCGGCCTTCCATTCCTGATAGCCTCCAATCACCGCATTGATGACCAATACGGCGGCGATGAAACCAGCATCCTTGAGGTCACCGATCACGATCGAGACGACCCCGGCTACCAGGAGAATGTAGATCAGTGGACTATAAAACTGTCGGATGGCGATCTGCCAAAGCGTCGGCGGGGTTTGCTCAGGTAACTTGTTGAGTCCCACGTGCTGTAGACGCAAGGTAGCTTCATTGGAGGACAATCCAAGCTCCGAAGCTTTAAGAAGCTGGTACAGTTCATGAATCTCTATACCGTGCCAATTCGGAGAGGGCATGGTTGTTCCCCTGATTGGGTCGTGAAGGCAAAGCTACTGACTCGGTTATAGCAAAAATCATCCTGGCTTTCGCTCCTCACTTCGATCGGAGAGAAAGCCTTAAGAGCGCACCGTTTCTTCTTCGGAAGCCGGAAGGAGTGTTTCAACTTAGAGACCCTGACTAATCGGCGATCACGGAGGGAGATAACGGACCTCGACGAAGAAGGCTCCACGCTCCTCCCCACGCTCGTCGAGGATCCACGTTTGCAAGGTGGTTCGGCCCTCGATCAAGCTCGCAGCGAACGTCACTGCAGATGTTCCCTGCTGGTAATTCTTGGACCATACGTTCACCCATTGCTGAGGAATCGTCTGAATTCTATCGAGTTTCCCGATCTTCAATCGAGCCGTAGTGCCTTCGATCGCCTTCTTGGCGATAGCCGGTAATTGCCGTAGAGTAATTTCGTACTGGCCACTCTTCTCGACGTAAACATGCCAAAAGCCATTGACTTTGCCACCCTTGAGCAGTTCCGCTTGATTCCAGGGAATATTGGACGGCTCTTCCTTGGTCGATACTGTCAATGGTTGCCAGTCATGAGCAGTCAAGTGTACTGGGTTTTCGCGGATATTCCCCAGGGTAATCGGTTGGTAGAAAGCTTCTCGTTGATTGGCTGAGCGATACCAAGCTTCCGTCAGTTGGTGTAATTCCTCAACGATCTTTGGCTGGGAAACCGATAGATCGCGTTGCTGGCCACGGTCGCCGGCCATATCGTAGAGCCGATACCGGAAGCCGCGGTCCTGTCGCGTACTGATCAGCCGCCAGCGGATCGACATCGCCAGCCGAGATTGACGGTCATCATCCAGCGTTAAAAAGAGCATGCGATCGACAGGCTGGTCATTCCGTATGGCGGTGGAAAGATCCAAGCCATCGAGGGCGGGGCCCCGATAATCCAAGCGACACCAGCTAAGCAAGGTTGGCAAAATGTCTATATGGGCCGCTAACTGGGTTACTTTGCGCCCCCCTCGAAGCCCGCCCGTCGGCCAATACATGAAACAGGGAACCAGATGGCCGCCTTCCTCAAGAGTTCCTTTCGTTCCCTTCAGCCCGGCGTTGTAACCTGGCCATCCAGCAGCTTTTGCCCGCGGTCCAGCTCCCATTGCCGTGCCATTGTCCGTCATGAAGATGAGTAGAGTGTTGTCGCTGATGCCAAGCTCCATCAAGGTGTGGCGTAAGCGTCCAACATTCGTGTCAATGTTCTGAATCATCGCATAAAAATGCGCTGTCCCAGCCGGTACTCCTTTCTCGAGCAACGGTCGAATCATCTCCTGGCTCGCATGATATGGAGCATGTGGCGCATTCGGTGTCAAAAGGCAAAAGAATGGACGCTCGGCGTTCTGACGAATAAAGCGAATGGCTTGGCTGAAAAAAACGTCGGTACAGAATCCTTGGTAGCGTTCCCAAACTCCATTGTGCTCGTAGGCATCGTCCCAGTAATTGTTTCCCCAAAAGTCGGGTGTCTGAGAAACAACACCGCCCCCGCAACGCACGACTTCCTCGAATCCGCGATCCTGCGGGCGACAGGGATAGTTGTCGCCGAGATGCCACTTGCCGAACATGCCTGTCTTATAGCCATTATGACGAAAGACCTCTGCCATCGTGACCTCAGCCGCCGGAAGGAGTGATCGTCCGCCCGTGGTTCGAAGACATCCGGTACGCAAAGCGTATCGACCCGTCATCAGCGCTGCCCGTGTGGGCGTACATAGCGGATCGACATGGAAATCGGTAAGCTCAACCCCCTCCCGAGCCAGTTGATCCAAATGCGGCGTTGCCAGGACCGGATTGCCATGACAAGCCAAGTCGCCATACCCTTGATCATCCGTCATCACCAAAATTACATTCGGTTGGGAAGCGATTGTCCGGCTGTCGGGCGGTCCGAACCCTAGAAGAACCAGCGACATCCAGAGAACAATGTAAGGCATAGCAAGGCTTGGCTGGGTTTGACCAGGAAGATAGACAACCATCCTTCTTAATTTAGAGTTTGCAGAACCCAGAATCAAATCCTAGCGGTCCTCGCGGTCGAAGGTGGCGACGTGATCGGCCAGAGCTAGAGGTCTTGGAAGATCGGCGAGAGCGGACACTATTCAATGTCGGTAGTTATACTTCGCGACAGGCGAGACGACGGAGCGAATCTTCTTTTAGAGAAGACATCGGAGCTTCTTTGTATTTGTCATGTCTGTCGATGGCTGTTAGAAAACGAATGGAATCGAATTCTTGTGGATTGCCAGCTGTGTGATTAAAGATGTCGCAGCTTACGGCTTTCCCCGCATTGCGGCTTAGATAAAGCGAGCTTGTAGAAGATAACTGGCGGGCGTGGATACTGCTGCTTGTTGATCCCCAAACGATTCTCACAAAGAAAAGATGTTGTACCCACACTTTCCGAGGCTACGAAAGACTGACCAGAACAGACATCCTCTGCAGCCAACTCGGGTGATCACGCCAAGGATCTCTGCGCCTGCGCGGAACCTATCCTTACACGGTTGGTAGGAGAGGACTGAAAAGTATCGCCGAGCACCCATGGCGATGAATGCTCGGCGAAGACTACGGGCAGGAGTTTCCACCAAACCGAGGAGTCGGGCCGCCATGACGGCGCGACTCGAAAGCGATCCTTGCGGCTGGATGCGATGTGGTTTCGAGCGGATTAACGCCAGATCCTTCGCAGGAAGACTGGGTATTGCCTTGTCGGTGCCGGTCTCTGAGCCGGAATGTAGGAACTCGAGTTCGTCGGGTTGGACGGAAGGGAACTGTAGTAACTGGTTGGGTTCGACGTCGGTGCCGGGCTCTGAGCCGGAACGTAGGAACTCGAGTAACTGGTTGGGTTCGACTTGGTCGATGATTTCGGCTCGAAGAACCCGAGTTGCGGTCGGAACTTTCGCGATACCGAATCACGTACTTGTGCATAGCCATCCGTGGCCGAAAAGAAGACACTGGTCACAGCGAACACCAAGATCCACCTGAACGATTTCATATCTATGCTCCAGAGTGAAAGGAAACAACCTCGAACCTGGTATCCATACCGGGCTGAGGAGTGGGTCATACGTCGACTTGCAATCATGCCGACACGAAGCCAATCGTTTGCGAATATCATGCCAGAGGTGCTGGAAACGATGGATACTGAAAAACCCTTGAGGTCTAGCGTCGCGAGAGGCTTGGATAGCCACGAGCGAACGCTTGGCTGACAAGGCTCTTCGACAATGCTGTCAACCAGCGTTGACAGTTCTGGTTGACAGTGTGTGTTGGCAGTCTGAACTTCATGCTTGCCCGGGCTGGCGGGTCGCGATACAGTCAATAGCTGGAGCGTCTCTCACCTTCATCGATCATTATTTTCATCGAAAATTTCGCTTGTGACCGATTGCGGATTACCTTCGAGAGTGTCCACCGTCCCCGAGGAGTCGAGGTGTGACTGGATGGTTATCGACTCGGCGGTCGCCAAGGTTGTTTTCCGAGCAGAGGATGGTCGGATCGTGTGGAATAACTTGGCAGCCGAGGCAATGTACGGGTATCCGGCTGGAGGTATGTTGGGGTTACCCATTCTCTGCCTGACGGCCGATCCCCAGGCTACCGAGTCGACGGTTCGCGAAACGGTGAAGCATGGTAAAGCCAGGACGTTCAGACGCTGGCATCAGCGTCGCGATGGAAGCAAATTCTATGTGCATATTGGACTGGAATTGCTAGAGCAGGGTCCGGAGACACTCATCGGCAAATACGTGCTGGAAGCAAACGCTTTTGGTGAGACCGAACGCTTGCTCAGCGAGAGCAAGGAGCGTTTTCGTGTCGTTGCCGACTACACCTATGACTGGGATTCGTGGCTGGATCTTGACGGGAATCTGGTTTGGGTCAATCCGGCCGTAGAGAAGTTGACCGGATATGCTGTCGCCGACTGCTTAAGGATGGAGGATTATCCGCTCTCGATGATTATCCCCGAAGACCGACCCGCGATCGAGAAAGTCTTGGCGAAAGCCAGGGAGGGAATCGCCGGCAATGACTTCGAATTCCGAGTCAGCTTGCGCGACGGTACGCCGAAATGGTTTGCGGTTTCGTGGCAAGCCTTATTGGATCATGGCAGTAAACCGATCGGGGTGCGGATGAGTATGCGCGATATCGAAGATCGGAAGAAAATCGAGGAGGAACTTCGTCAATACACATTCCGACTCGAAGAATTGGCGCGTCGCCGCGCACAGACGATCGTGGAATTAGAGCAGAAAAAGGCCCACATGGAGAAACTGGCTGCGCTTGGCGAGATGGCCGCCTCGATCGCCCACGAGATCAACAATCCATTAGCTGGCGTCAAGAATGCGGTGCGATTGGTACAGGATGACAACCAACTGCATGTATCTTCCCAGGAATTACTGCAGTTGGTCGATAAGGAAATCATCCGCATCGGCAATCTGTTGCAACAAATGCATCAGCTTTGTCGACCGCCGATAGGTACTGCGGAGCGGGTTTCGGTCAATCGGCTCCTCGACGAAGTAGTGGATGCGGTAAGGGCGCAGTGTACCCCCTGTCGAATCGTCGTCGAGCGTTGGGGGTGGCCGAAGGAGCTATGGGGGTGGATCTGCGAAGCTGAATTCCGACAGATTCTTCATAATCTGGTGCTCAACGCGTTCGAAGCCTCCTCCGATAAGGGACGAGTCGAGTTGGGGTGCGTGAAGCTGGCTGACGACCAACTGGTCTTGCAGGTAGTCGATCATGGGGTCGGTATCGACGGGCAATCGCTCCCGCACATCTTCGAGCCGTTTTTTACCACCAAGCACGACAGTCGCCGCTCCGGTACGGGACTGGGTTTAGCCATCTCGCGCAGTCTGGTCTTGGCTATTGGTGGAACCATCGAGGTGTCGCCGACAGTCGGTGGTGGAGCAACCTTCACCGTGAAAGTACCGATGAAGACCGAAGCTTCGCCAGTGGCGGAGATTTGAGCTTATGCCAGAGCAACCGGTATCGATCTTATTGGCTGATGACGAACCGCTCTTTGGCAAGACGACCGCCCGATTTCTGGAGAAGGCTGGTTATCGAGTGACATTGGTGGCCGATGGTCATCAAGTTTCCCGGGCGATTGCCAGCGGTGGGGTCGAGATCGTGATCGCTGATTTAGATATGCCCGGGAATCGCGACTTGGAGTTGCTTTCGCTCTGCCGGCGGGCCTTTCCGTCGGTACCGTTTTTGGTAGTGACTGGCCGCCCTACTCTTCCCAGCGCTATCCAGGGGATTCGTTTGGGGATTCACGATTACTTCCTCAAGCCGATCGATCTCGACGATCTGCTGCATTCACTGCCAAGGGCCTTGCCGACAGCCTCCCATGAGGTTCCAGCCGAGCAAGCTTTCGCCGAAATCCTGGGATCCAGCCAGGCAGTCCAGCGGGTTCGGGAGCTTGCGGCAAAGGTAGCGGTCTCTAATGCTAATGTGCTGATTCGCGGCGAAAGCGGCACCGGGAAGGAACTGCTGGCGAGGGGAATTCATGCCCATGGTTTGCGTCGAGCCGGTCCATTCGTGACCGTGGACTGTGCCTCCATTCCGGACGCTTTGCTGGAATCGACCTTGTTCGGTCATCAAAAAGGGGCCTTCACTGGCGCCGATACCGAACGCCAGGGGCTGATCCTGTCGGCATCGGGTGGCACCTTATTCCTCGACGAAGTCGGTGAGTTACCGCTCTTGCTGCAGGCCAAATTACTGCGGGTGCTTCAATTCGGGACGATCCTGCCGATCGGGAGTGTCAAGGAGCAAAAGGTCGATGTGCGGGTCGTGGCGGCGACCAACCGCGACCTGATCAAGGAGGTCGAGGCAGGACGCTTCCGTTTGGACCTATACTATCGCCTGGCCGTCCTCGAACTGGTTTCACCACCGCTTCGCGAGCGGTTGACCGATATCCGCGAACTGGCTCAGCATGTCTTGGCTCGTATCGCAACTCGCGATCAAGTCGAGAAAAAAATCCTCTCGGCCGAAGCGGTCCAGGCCCTGGAGCAGCATGACTGGCCGGGAAACGTGCGCGAACTGGGGAATGTCATGGAACGTTGCCAGTGCCTGGGCTCGAGGCTATGGTTATCCGCCCAGGATATCGAGGAGGCTATCGTCAACGCACCTCGCTCCGAGCAGCGATCCTTGCTGGAGAATCCTCGAGTTGCTGAGGTGGCAACAGGGCTATCGTACCGTCGGCTGATGGAGACCAATGAGCGGGAGTATCTGGAAAGGCTTCTTGCCCGTCACGGCGGCAATGTCTCGAGAGCCGCCAAGGAGGCGGGGATGAGTCGCCAGGGGCTTCACAAAGCCATGCAGCGGTTATCGATCGACCCTCGCCAGTATCGGCTGCTGCCAGGCGGTGACCTGCAGCCCGGTTAGAGGCTTGCCACCCCCTGGTTTTGGCTGGCCACATCCACGCGGCCGTCGAGCGTCGAGTCGTACCCAAGGAGAGTTTCGCCCATCGGTGGCAAACGCCAAAAGCGTTCCACAAAATTGCTGATTTCGCAGGGAAATCAGCGGTTGAGGCGAGGCTCGTCGCCGAGGAGAGCCGCTGTTCGGCTTGGTCTCCTAGGAGCTTGGCCAGGGGGCGACCAAGCGGAGACTTAAAAATTCCGGGTTGGGGTCGAGAAGGGCCCCCGTGGAGCGAGGCCCCATTACAATGTGTCGGGGAACACGGAGGCACTTCCTTTCGATCCAAGCTTCGGGTAACTCCTCATGCGGTTTGTCGCGCCAGTCCTCTTCGGACGATTTCTCCTGGTCCTCGGACTGACCCTCCTCCATCGCCATGGGCGCGGGGAGACCGCTGATTTTTTTGAAGAGCAAATCGTTCCGATCCTCTACCATCATTGCTTCAGTTGCCACAGCGAGAAGCTTCCGGAACCGAAGGGTGGTTTGCGGCTGGATTCGGCGGAAGGGCTTTGGTCATCCCGAGTAATTGTGGCGGGCAAACCGGATGAGAGCGAGCTGTACCGACGCCTTGTCCTGCCCCATGGCGACGAGGAGAGTATGCCGCCGCTGAAAGGTGGTGCTCAGCCGTTGAGCGACGACGAAAAGGAAAAGCTTCGCCGATGGATTGCCGGCGGTGCTTCGACCGGCGAGTGGACCGCATTCAATCATCGCGGTCTCGCCAACGAAGCCAGGTTTGAAAGGTTGAGCAAATCTGACGTTCCCAAGCTGGTTGCGCAGCTAGACGCATGGGTCGATCGGTATCACGCGACCGGGAAGACGCAACGGAATCCCGCTATCGACGATCAAAGCTTTCTCCGTCGAGTCTACCTGGATCTGGCTGGGCGACTGCCGAATCTCCAGGAAAATCAAAGGTTTCAACAGGATCAATCCTCGGACAAGCGAGGGGAATGGATTGACCGACTCCTGGAGAGCGAAGCCTATGTCAGCCATACCTTCCACTGGAAAGCCGACCAATTGCGAATCATTACCCGAGGCATGCCGGGGCAACCGGGCTGGTTATACGATGATTGGGTAAAAGCGGCGATTCGAAGTCAAATGCCATATGACGAATTCGTACGTCGTTTAATTACGGCGAGCGGATACCTCTGGGAGAACGGAGCGGTAGGGTTTTACGTTCGCGATCTTGGAATGCCGCTAGATCACATGGCTAATTTGACCCGGATCTTCCTGGGGACACGCATCGAATGCGCACAATGCCATGATCATCCGCTGGAGCCGATTACGCAAAAAGACTTCTATCAAATGTGCGCATATACCTACGGTGTCTCGAATTTGTATAGCGCGGCCGGCTATTCCAATGACAACGTGCGGCAATGGCCGGAATTGAAGGCTCGCTTGGAGGGCCTCGGGCCAGACCCAGCCCTTTCTCAGGGAGTCAGTCGGACGATTTCCTACTTGAAGCGTTTGACCAAAGATACTTCGCACCGCCTCACTTTTCCCCAAGACTATCCCTATGATCCTTCGTTGCGAGGCAAGGTAGTTGAGCCGCGCACGCTTTTTGGCGATGAAGCTCCGACCGATGGGAATAACCGGCGGCAAGCCTTTGCCGACTGGTTAGTTTCGCCGCGCAACCCACGTTTTGCTCTCAATCAGGCCAATCGTCTTTGGAAACGAGTAATGGGAGCAGGATTGATTGAACCAGTCGACAGCCTTTCATCGCTGCCCGTCTCCGACAACGCCGAGTTGCTGGATTTCCTGACAGGGATGCTGGTGCAGCTTGGTTTCGACGAGCGAACGTTCCTGGCGGTGGTCATGAATTCGAAGGTCTATCAAAGTGAGTCGGTGCGTGATGGAGATCAACTCCATATTTGCTTCGAGAACCGTGGTCCGCGCTTGCGGCGTTTATCGGCTGAACAAATTTGGGATTCGATACTAGGCTTGATCGTCGAGGATCTGGATGACCGCCGGAATATGATCCGCTACGATCGAACGGAGCTCAGCCCGGAAAGGTTGCAACGACTGACGGCGATGACGGCGGACGAAATCCTCGAACGCGCTAAGGTAGAGATGGCTTTCCGTCTCAAGCATCGTGAATATCAACTGCGGGTGGCAGAGCAAGATAAGCTCTTAGCTAACCTCAAGGCCCAGGGCAAAATAGCCGAAGCCCACGAGTTGCAGCGACAGTTTATCGAAGAGAGGAATCGTTTCTTTGGACCAGAGCGTGATGCAATCCAGATGGGGAGCACCTACGATGCGGCGGAAGTCGATCCACGTTGGAAGGGCATCCCGAATCGATTCCTCCGCGCCTCCGAGATACCGCTCCCCATTCCCTTGGGACACTTCCTGCGACAATTCGGCCAATCGGATCGACGGGAAATCGATGCTTATAACCGCGAACCTAACCCGACCCACTCACTGGCGTTGATGAACGGGGAACTGACCGCGGCGGTATTGGCCCCCGACTCCTACCTTCGTCGACAGCTCGGGCAATATCCAGCGGGTGAGCAACGTTACCAACAGATATTCCAAGCGATCTTGGTTCGCCAGCCGACAGCGGATGAACTTCGCTCGATCCAAAAACTCGCCTTGGTTAGCAAGGAGCCTGATGAGGAGCTCATTTGGAGCTTGCTCAATTCCCCCGAATTTCTCTTTCAGCAATAATCTTCCCGCCACTATTTTTGATCGGACCCATCAATGCTTGATGAGCTGACCCGCCGGACATGGATGGAACAGTTTGCTCGAAGCTTCATCGGAGTCAGTACGCTTTCGGTACCGTCCGTGGTGGAAGCTACTGCCGCAAATCACAAGGCCGCAGCAAAGAGTGTCATTTTTCTTTATCTGCGCGGCGGGCTATCGCATGTGGATACCTTCGATCCGAAACCTGGGCGTCCCGAGATGGCTGGCGTGCAGGCGATCGATACGACAGTTGCTGGAATCCAAGTATCCGAATGGTTTCCGCGGATGGCGGAACAAATGCAGCATGTTGCTTTGGTACGTTCGATGACTTCCACCCAGGGTATTCATGAGCGAGGAGCTTACCTAGCGCATACCAGTTACTTTTTGACACCGACGATCGTCCATCCCTCGCTCGGTTCGTGGTTGGTGAATTTCCTTGGTTCGGAGAACCGGCTTTTGCCCGGCAATATCCTGATCAACGGTAGCCCGCAGCATCCTGGTAGCGGTTTCATGCCTTCCCATTTGTCTCCTCTTCCGGTCGTCGATCCATCGGCTGGGCTACAGAATTCGCAAAGGCTGCCCGGTCTCGACCCCTCCGATTTCCAAAGGCGGGCTGAGCTTGCGAAATCACTGGGGCAATCTTTTGTTGCCAAAACCCCTCATCGGACGGCGTCCGCCTATCTCAAGCTACAGGAGGAGGCCACCGAGCTGATGAAGAGCAAGGATTTGAAGGTCTTCGATATTTCCTTGGAGGATTCCCGAACGCAGGCTGCCTACGGTACCCACACTTTTGGCAAGGGTTGTCTTTTGGCTCGGCGATTGATCGAGAGCGGGGTGCGTTTTGTCGAAGTCGAAGATGAGCAAAATTGGGATACACATAACGATCAGCTTGCCTCGATGAGAACGATGACCCCATCAGTCGATCAAACCATGGCGGCGTTGCTCAGCGACCTTCATCAGCGTGGCTTGCTGGAGTCGACGTTGGTAGTGATGGCCACCGAGTTTGGACGCACGCCAAAGCTGAACGAGGTTACCGCCGGTCGCGGCCACCATCCGGCGGTTTTTACCTGGTGGCTTGCCGGAGGTGGGGTCAAGGGCGGGTACGTCTATGGTCGATCAGATGCCGGCGGCGATCGGGTGGACGAGCATCCCGTTACCATGCCGGATTTCAATGCAACGGTTGCCCATGCGCTGGGGATTGACCTTCATCAGCTGGAATACTCACCTTCCGGCCGTCCCTTCACCGTAGCCGACAAAGGAGCGCCGGTGCTCGAGCTTTTTGCTTAAGCCGGGATGGGCCATGTCCGGCCGCCTAGGATGACACGGGGCAAGCACCATCGACCGAAACCTTGCTTCCTAGGCAAGGCCGGATTCCCCTGTAGCTTTCCGATCGAGTGGCATGGCTGCTGGTCGTTGGACCAGGATTGAAACTGCCAGGCTTCGGGCCCGAAGCGGCTGATATCGGTTTCCGCACCGACCGTCTCCATCCAAGCGGCTTACATGCATTGGAGTTCTTGGGGCTAACGTTGAATCGCGGTGACGACTTTGCCATGAACGTCCGTCAAGCGGAAATCACGGCCCTGGTGACGGTAGGTAAGCTTTTCATGATCGATGCCGAGGAGATGAAGGATCGTTGCCTGGAGATCATGGACGTGCACCGGATCTTCGACAATGTTATAGCTATGGTCGTCGGTCGCTCCATACACGAAGCCGGGCTTGGTACCGCCGCCAGCCAACCAGAGACTAAAGCATCGCGGATGATGATCGCGTCCATAGTTGTCGGCCGTGAGTTGCCCCTGGCTGTAAATGGTTCGACCGAACTCCCCTCCCCAAATGACGAGCGTATCTTCCAGCAGGCCCCGCTGTTTCAGATCCTGAAGGAGGGCTGCCGACGGTTGATCGGTGTCCAAGCATTGTCCGCGGAGTTGCTTTGGCAAATAGCCATGCTGATCCCACCCCATATGGTACAGTTGAACAAAACGCACCCCTTGTTCGATCAAGCGTCGGGCAAGCAGGCAGTTTGAGGCAAAGCTACCACGAATCCGTGATTGCGGCCCATAGGCATCAAAAACAGCTTGAGTTTCATCGGAAAGATCGACAAGTTCGGGGACCGAACTTTGCATGCGAAAGGCGAGTTCGTATTGTTCGATGCGCGTTGCTAGTTCGCGATCGTGGCTCTCAGCGAGCTTCTTTTGATTGAGGAAACGTAGATCGTCAAGCATTAGCCGGCGCAGTCCCCGATCGACCCCGGGCGGGTCCGAAAGATAAGCTACCGGTTCTTGATTGCTCAGGAATTTTACCCCTTGATGGCGGGATGGAAGGAAACCAGCCCCCCACAAGCGGTCGTAGAGGGGCTGGCAATTCGGTCGACCGCTCCCTCGGGAAAGCATCACGACGAAAGTTGGCAGATTCTCGTTGGCACTTCCCAGGCCGTACGATAACCAGGCGCCAAGGCTGGGGCGCCCGGGTTGCTGCGAACCGGTCTGGCAAAAGGTAACCGCTGGATCATGGTTGATCGCTTCGGTGTGCATCGAGCGAATGATGCAGAGATCGTCGACGACTTTCGCCGTGTGCGGCATAAGCTCGCTCAGCCATATCCCCGATTGGCCGTGTGGCTGGAACTGGAAAATCGAGGGAGCGATGGGAAAACGGGTCTGCCCGGAAGTCATGGTCGTGATCCGTTGACCGCGCCTGACCGAATCGGGCAAATCGCGATCGTACCAGTCCGTCATTTGCGGTTTCGGGTCGAAAAGATCGACTTGGGAGGGGCCGCCGGATTGGAAAAGATAGATGACTCGTTTTGCTTTGGGAGCTATCGTTCGGGCATCGCGGGAGGTGTCATGCGGCGACGCCAGGCTAGGGGTTTGTTCCTGCGTCCAAAGCCAGGCGAGTCCCGCCAGCCCCGCCTGGGCACTGCTGGAAAACAGGAAATGGCGTCGATTGCCCAAAGGTATTTGACAGGTCATCAGGCCTAGCCCTTCGTCAGGGTTTCATCGAGATTCAACAGGAGCGAAGCCAACATTGTCCAAGCGGCAACCTCAGTTGGTTCGAATCGGCCGTGGCGAGCCGATTCGCCGACCGCGAGCAGTTGCACAGCAGCGTCTTGCTTGACGGCAAACCATGCCCGATATCGATCGAGCGCATCGACGCAGCGACTCCGCTCGATAGGATCCGGGAGCCGCACCAGGATACGGCTGAAGAGCCAGTCGATGCGTTGTTCATCGGCCGCTGGGAGATCACCGATATGCAGCAAGCTGGCTTCGGCCAAGACTCGCCCGGCCTCGACGAAGGTCGGATCGTTGAGGGTTGTCAGCGCTTGCAGCGGCGTATTGGTAGCTCGCTGTTGTACACTACAAACCTCGCGATCGACCGCATCCAAGATCATCATCGAGGGTGGCGGAACCGCTCGCTTCCAGTAGGTATAGAGACTTCGTCGATAAAGGCTTGCTCCTGAGTCCTGGCGATATCGCTGCGTGTTGCTGTTAATTCCCGCCACACTTTCCCATAATCCCGGCGGCTGATAAGGCTTGACCGAAGGACCGCCCAGTTGGCGGACGAGCAGGCCGCTGGCTGCCAGTGCCTGGTCGCGGAGCAGATGAGGCGGCAAGCGGAACCGCGGGCCCCGCGATAGCCAGCGATTATCCGGATCGTTCTCCTGGGACTGAGTGGAAGCCAAGACGCTCTGCCGATAGGTAGCGCTGGTCACAATCAAACGCTGTATCGCCTTGATGTCCCACCCCGACCGCATGAACTCGAACGCCAGCCAATCAAGCAATTCAGGGTGAGTAGGCCAATCGCCTTGACTACCAAAGTCTTCCGCGGTTCGCACTAAACCTTGGCCGAAATACATTTGCCAGAAACGATTCACTATCACCCGTGCCGTCAGCGGATGATTCGGAGCGACTAACCAGCGGGCTAGATCCAAGCGGCTGAAAGGAGCTTTGCCTTCGAGTTGTGGGAAGCAGGCGGGTACCTTGGGCTCGACGGCTTCGCCGAGTTGGTTATAGAGGCCGCGTTGATGGACGAAGGTAGGACGTCTTTCAGCTCGCTCGCGCATCACCATCGTCGTGACGGTCGCCTGGGATTCGAGTTCCTGCCGCTGAGAGTCCAACTCGGTAAGCTGTCGCTGCAGAGACTGCAATTCGGAATGGGTAACTTCGCGTGCAAAGAGATCATCCAGCAACTCTTTTTGCCTAGAGCTTCGTCGGGAATCGCTTGCCTGAAGGGCATCGAGTAACGCCTGCGGGAGTTCGTGCGTTGCCCTGAAGCCAGTCTCAGGATTCACGGCGACGGAAAGGCGAAAACGCCCGATCATGGCTTGCTCTTCTTTTGACTCGTAGCGCAAGCGGATGCGGATGGTTTCGCGCTCTTCGGCAGGGACGGGCCGAGGTAAAGGAAAAATAGCTATCGGGTGGCTGCCGGCCGGTAGAAGTTCGGTGGACCAGCCCGAGTCAGAGTTGTGATCCATCACGGCAGTAATCGACCAGCCATCGCGCGACGACGACGCTCGGACGTGAAGGTCGGACAATACTTCGGGAGGGGCATCGGATCGGATAAGTTCGATATCGACGCCCGACAGCACGAAGCGGCCATCGAAATTCCGAGCATAACCATCCTTGGTATGCGATGCGTGGGGAAGGACCTCAAGACGAATCGCCTGTATCCCCAGGTGAGGTGGCCGAATTTCGAGCGAGTGAACATCGTTCAGCGGATTCTCGCCGGAAACCAGGAAGGAACCATCGGCAAGCTGCGCAAAGTTCATTTTACCGGCCGATGACAGGTTAACCGGTTCCACGATCATCCAACCGTCGCCTGTTTCGATACTTCGGACACGCTGCTTTTGTTCCGCTTCCCAGGCCTGGCGTTCCGCGACCAACGATTTCGCCAGAAGACTGATTTGCTGCTTGAGGTCCGCCACCCGCTTCGAGAGCTCCCCAAGCTTAACCACGAATTCAGGGCGTTGGACGACGAGGTTGGGTTGCGGAGCCGCGGTGACACCATCGACCCCTTTCTCGTCGATATTGTTGAAGAAGGCATACAGCTGGTAATACTCTCTTTGCGAGATAGGATCGAATTTATGGTCGTGGCACCGCGCGCAGCCGACGGTCATACCCAGCCAGACCGTCGAGGTGGTTTCAACGCGATCGGCAACATATTCCGCCAAAAACTCTTCATCGATCGAACCGGCTTCGGCATTGATCCGATGGTTGCGATGGAAGCCGGAGGCGACTTGCTGCGAGACCGTCGCCTCGGGCAGCAGGTCCCCGGCAAGCTGCTCCAGCGTGAATTGATCGAATGGCATATTGGCATTGAAGGCACCGATAAGCCAGTCGCGCCAAGGCCACATCTCACGATGGTTATCTTTCTGGTAACCATGCGTGTCGGCGTAGCGGGCGGCATCCAGCCAAGGCAGGGCCATCTTCTCGCCGAAGGCGGGCGATGCCAGCAAGCGATCGACCGCCTTCTCGTAGGCATCTACCGAACTATCGGCGAGAAAATGAGTGGCTTCTTCGCGGGTTGGACCTAGACCAGTCAGGTCGAGGCTTAGTCGCCGAAGCAGGGTGCTCCGATCCGCCTCGGGGGATTGAGTGAGCCCGTGCTCTTCTAGGGCAGCGACGATGAAGTTATCGATCGGATTGCGCAGCAACGCCGAGTTGGCCGATACCTCCGGCGGTGGTTGGCTGCTCACCGGCCGCAAAGACCAATGCGGCTGAAAAACTGCTCCTTGGGCGATCCAGCGACGCAGTTGGTCTTTTTGGTAGTCGGTCAACGTGCGATTCGAATCCCCGGGGGGCATGAGCCGGTCAGGGTCATCGGAAAGGATACGCTCCATCAGCTGGCTTGATTCAGGCGAACCGGGAACCACCACCTGATTCGCTCGCTGCCCATCGACGGTGTCGAGCCGCAGGTCGGCCTGGCGTCCAGCCTCATCCTGGCCATGGCAGCGAAAGCAGTTGTCCGACAGGATGGGACGGATATCGCGACTAAAATCGATAACACTGGGATCCGCACCGAAGGCAACGGGCTGGAGCAGGAGCCAGCCTATCCAAGCAACGAAAGGTCGCATCTTAGAGTTTGGTCTTGCCCGAGGCGATATCGAGGGCACGAATCCATGGTCCAACGTAATGTCCGTTATCGTGGTACGTCCGTCCGCTGTACATATGACGGTCGATGACGCAGGGCTCATTGACATAGATGCCACCGCATGCCTCCAGATCGAATTTGCATTTGGCCACCGTCGCCATCCGCAAGCCCTTGACGATTCCCGCCCGGGCGGGAATCTCGACCCCATGGCAAACACTGGCGCACGGCTTCTGGTTCTCCCAGAACCAGCGGGTGATCCGCAAGAGGTCCTCGTCTTCGCGGATGTATTCCGGCGCCCGTCCCCCGCTGAAGAAAATCCCGACATACTCCTCGGGCTTGATGTCCTTGAAAGCGATGTCGGCTTCGATGGTGTAGCCTTCCCATTCCTTGGTGATGGTCCAGCCCGGCTTGACCTCGTGCAGCACCATCTGGTAACGCCGCTTTTCGGGAGCGGCCACCACCGGCTGGTATCCGCCTTCGATCAGGCGATAGTAGGGGTAGAGGGTGTCGACGGTCTCGGTGGCGTCACCGACGATGATCAGGACTTTGGGTTTGGACATCGGTTCCATTTTCCTGCCAGCGGTTTTGGGTAGGGTGGTAAGGTCTTCGGGGGCGAGCTTAGACCCCTGACATCAGCTTTTCGAGATGAAGCCGAGAATGATTGATCTCGTCGGTAACTTGTGTCACTGTCTCCAGGATGGGCACGCCCCGTGGGAAAGGATGCATGAAGATTTCCGTCCAGCCTTGGTAATTTCCTTGCTTGAGTTCGGCTAGCATCGGTTGGAAGTCCAGCTCGCCGCGACCAGGAAGCTGCAGTAGCTCTTCTTCCTTCGGTAGCTTCGTCATGGAGCCGTGACCATGTTGCCAAGCATAATAAACAGCCATCGCCGGCAGGATATCACGTAACAGCTCGGCTAGCAGCTGCGGATCCTGTGGGAGATGGTACGGCGCAAAGGCGATACCCAGGTGCTTGGAGGGACGAAGCTCCGCGAGATAGCGCAAGGAGTCGGGGGATTCGATCAAGTTCTTGGCATGATTCTCAATCGCGATGGTGACCCCTGTTTCTTCAGCAACCGCCAGGTGAGGTTTTAGCTCCTCAAGGAATTTGGCCACCGCTTGCTTGAGTTCAGCGCCACGGAGGTTGGCTGGACCTTTAGCGCCGGTTACGATCGTGCGGCATCCCAGCCGCTGAGCCAAACGCATCTCATCTTGAAGACCGAATGGCCCCAGCTTGTATTGCGTGATGCAACCCAAGGCGGTGCGATGCTGTTTCAGCAACGCTGCGAATCGCTCTTCCCCCAGCTCGTCGAGCTGTTCGCGCTGATTACCGTGAACCTTTGGCCAAATGTCGATAGCTGCGGCCCCGGCTTTTGCGACTTCCGGCAGGATGTTCTCCAGGGTCTCATAGCCATATAAGCACGAACCGATGAGGTACCTCAACTGAAACTCTGTCGCCAAGGCTGCCCCGAGAAAGCCGTTGGAGCTAGCTATGGCCAGCCCGACGCTTGAGGTGCGGAGCATATCTCTTCGTGATTGGATCATAGGATTTCAAAGCCTTTCCGCTGTTCGCGACTCAGTAGCTGATCGGCTTCCGAATCATCGAGGAAGGACTCTTTGACCGGATCCCATCGCAATTTCCTCCCAAGCCGCATTGAGATGTTAGCGAGATGACACGTGGACGTACTTCGATGCTGGCTGGCGATATCCGAAATGGGAAGCTGTCGGGCCTGCACGCAATCAAAGAAATTACC
>JBILTQ010000059.1:0-19102 GCA_044371435.1 Pirellulaceae bacterium
AGTACCGCTGGATTGTCGATCCGATTGATGGTACCAAGAGTTTCATCTCAGGCGTACCGCTCTATTCGACCTTGGTCGGGGTCACCCGCCATGGCCAACCCACGATCGGCATCATTTACATCCCGGCCCTCGATGAGGTGGTGCTGGCGGCGGTCGGGCATGGGGCATGGCACGCGTGCCAGCAACAGCCATGGAAGCCGGCCAGGGTCTCGAAACAGTCGAACCTCGGCGAAGGACTCTTTGTGACTTCGCAGGTCGACAATTTCGACAAACGCCAAGCGAGGCAAGCCTTTGATCAGTTATCGGAAGCCGCCTACGTGACACGCACCTGGGGAGATGGCTATGGCTATCTTCTCGTGGCGACGGGCCGAGCGGAAGTGATGGTCGACCCCGTGGTCAATCCTTGGGATGTCGCGGCGGTGATGCCGGTCATCGAGGAGGCCGGAGGTCGATTTTCCGATTGGCAAGGACGACCGTCCATCCAGACCGGGGATGGGATCGGTAGCAATGGGCTAGTCCACGATCAGGTGCTATCGATCTTAAGATCGTAAATTATGCCTGAATTGCCGGAAGTGGAAACCATGCGCCGCGGTTTGCTGCCGTGCGTCGGCGGGCGGATTGCGGCGGTGCGCAAGCCCCGTTCCCGCTATCGCCCGATCGTGATGGAGCCAGCCTGGCCCACGCTCCGTCAGCGATTGCTCGGCCGCACGATTGCTGCGATCGAGCGTTTGGGTAAGCGGGTCCTGGTGAAGCTCGACGATGAGGAATCCCTAGTCATCCAACCCAAAATGGCAGGGCTGGTCTCGATAGGGATGCCCCCCAAGCCCCAACATGTCCGCCTGGTGTTGGACCTGGAAGGGGCCCAAGCCACGCCGCTTGTCTATTGGGACCAACGCGGCTTAGGTACAGTCAAGCTCTGGACCGCCAGGCAACTTCAAGACTTCCTCGGGTCTGGTCAGTTAGGTCCCGATGCCTTGAGCGTCGGTATGGCGGAATTTCGCCAGCGTTTTTCGTCGAGCCATCGGGAAGTGAAGCCGACGCTCATGGACCAGCAAAGAATTGCAGGCATTGGCAATTTGTACGCCTCTGAGATTCTACACCGTTGTTTTATTCACCCCAGATTGCGGGCTGATCGCGTGTCGCCTACTCGTTGGCGCCGGATTTACGAAGTTACCCGGGAGGTATTAGAAGAGGCGATCCGCTACGAAGGCTCGACCTTATCCGATGGTTCTTACCGGAACGCCCTGCACAATCCAGGAAACTACCAAAATGCGCATCGTGTCTATGACCGCGAGGGACTCCCCTGCCTACAATGCAAACGCGGGATCGTCGAGCGGATCGTGCAGTCGCAACGCAGTACCTTCTATTGCCCACGTTGTCAAAAAATGCCCAAGATGGGATAAAGACAACTATGCTGCCGAGAGCATGGTTTTTGCCGCGACCGTTTCGTTGGGGCGGCAGCGGTCGCGATGGTGGCGGTGAAGCCGGTTCCTTCAACCAGTTGGCCGGTTCGGCCCGTTGCTGGTCGGGGAAGATGGAGGGTTACCTCGCCTTGCCGACTCGACAACAAGCAGGCCGACAGGCTTGCGGATGAAGTCCCGAGGATTCAGTACAGAGGATGAAATTGATGAATTTTTCGAAAAATTTTGCGAGCGGATGGGTGTCTTTGGCAACGCTTTGGGGAAGTCTGATGATGGCTGGTTGCCAGCCCTCCCCTCACCGGGCGAATACCGAGCAGGCTGGGCATGACCATCACGAGCATCCGGCCCACGGTCCGAACGGTGGTCATCTGGTACATCTGGAACCCGGCGGCAGTCATGCCGAATGGACTCACGATGATGAACTTGGGAAAATCCAAATCCACCTCGAAGGAATGCAATCGTCCGGCAAGAAGATCGATTCGGTCAAGGTAGTCCTCAAGGTGCAGGATCAGCCCGAGAAGACCTTTGATTTCACCCCGGTCAAGGATGGCTTGTACGAGCTGATCAGCCCTGAATTGTTGACCGCCATCGAGGTCGGGGGAGGAGATTCGGAAAAGGTTTCGGCCAAGCTGTTGGTGGCCGTCGACGGACAAGAGCAGTCATCGCTTCTCGAGCATCATGACCACCACCATCACTAACACGCTATTGCTGGGGAAGGACGCTTCCCTGGAGGATGGCTGGCAAGACGAATGGATGGTTCTCTTTTGGGGCTCGCCGAAGCTTTCCAGCCGAGGGGGGCGTCCGCTGTGGCAGCGGGCGGCAGCGACGTTCGTCGGCCTTCAGACGTCGGCTAGCGACGATCCTTTCCAGCCGGCAACTCGAGTTCTCTCGAAACGTTGTCGCTTGCCGATGGCGGGAGTTCAGGACGAACGACGAGGGGCGAGCGACATATACAGGCTATTTTCTTCATTCCATTGAACTGCGAACAGGATTCATGCGACGCAACGACATCCGCAACATCGTGATCATTGCACACGTCGACCATGGGAAAACGACCATGGTCGATTGCCTTCTGAAGCAGAGTGGCGAATTTCGTGATTCCGAACTGCAGCAGGAGTGTATTCTCGACAGCAACGATCTCGAGCGGGAACGCGGGATTACGATCCTCTCGAAGAACATCGCCATGCATTACAAGGGGATCAAAATCAACCTGATCGATACCCCGGGGCACGCCGACTTCGGCGGGGAGGTCGAGCGGGTGGTGCGGATGGCCGACGGCGCCTTGGTATTGATGGATGCGGCCGAGGGACCGATGCCGCAAACGCGGTTTGTCTTGTCGAAAGCCTTGGAAGTCGGGGTCAAACCGATCGTGGTGATCAACAAGATCGATCGCCCTGACGCTCGCTGTGCCGAGGTCGTCGATGAGGCCTTGATGTTGTTGGTGGAGTTGGGGGGGGAACGCTTCATGGATCATTTCGACGTGATCTTTACCTCCGGCAAGCAGGGCTATGCCACCTTGGATTGGAAAAAACCTGGTCAAGGCATGGGGATCCTGTTGGATTGGATCATCGAAAAGATTCCGGGGCCCGACGTCGAACCGGATGCACCGCTTCAAATGCTGGTCACGAACCTCGACTGGTCAGAGTATGTCGGGCGGATTGCTATCGGCAGGATCCAAGCCGGGACCATCCGTCGCAATCAGCCCATCGATTTGGCGAAGGACCAGGATCGAGTCGTCCCGGCCAACGTTACCGGTCTCCAGGCTTTCAACAAATTAGGTCGGGTGGACGTGGAGTCGGGGACGGCAGGTGACATCGTCGCCGTCACCGGGCTTGAGGAAGTCGAAATTGGAGACACTTTATGCCAGCGAGGGGCCGTTCAGCGGCTACCGCGTTTGACGGTCGATGAACCGACGCTGGAGATGATCTTCAGCATCAATACCTCACCCCTAGCCGGCCGCGACGGGAAATACGTTACCACTCGCCAGTTGAAATTGAGGCTCGAGAAAGAACTGGAGAGGAATGTCGCCCTGAGGGTTCGCCCCGTCGAAGGCTCCGAAGCCTTCGCGGTGGCTGGACGCGGTGTCCTCCATCTTTCGGTATTGATTGAAACCATGCGGCGCGAAGGCTATGAACTTTCGGTCAGTAAACCGAAGGTGGTCCTCAAGGAGATCGATGGAAAGCTCCACGAACCGTTCGAGATCCTGAATATCGAAGTACCGACCGATAGGATGGGGCCGGTGATGGAAATTGTCGGCAATCGCCGTGGCCTCCTGGAGGAGATGTCGCCGCGAGGCGAATACACCTTGTTGCGTTTTGAAATCCCCGCCCGTGGATTGATCGGCATGCGTACCCGCATGCTGAATGCCACCCAGGGTACGGCCATCATCCACCATCGTTTCTCCGGCTATAAACCGCTCGAAGCGGATTTGCCACGGCGGACGAATGGAGTGATGGTTTCGATGGTACCGGGAAAGGCCATCCCCTTTGCCCTTTTTGCCCTCCAGGAACGGGCCGACATGTTCGTGGCTCCTGGAGACGATGTTTACGAGGGGATGATCGTCGGGGAAAATGCCCGCGATAATGACTTGGTGGTGAATCCGACGAAGGAAAAGAAGCTGACCAACATTCGGGCCGCTGGCAGCGACGAAAATATCATCCTCAAGCCACCTCGGCAGCTCTATTTGGAGATGGCCCTCGAATACATCGAGGACGATGAATTGGTCGAGATTACCCCGTCGGTCATCCGGTTGCGCAAGAGGTTCCTCAGGGAAAATGAACGTCGCCGCAGCGGCAAGTCGGGCGGTCAATTGGTTGGTTGAGGTTTCCGCCCCTGTTTGGCGAAGGGATGCTAAATAAGCTTCCCCTAACCGAACCGATCGGGAGAGAGCTTGGTCAGGTCAAAGTCCACGGGTTGTCCGTCCAGGAGGTCGACCACCAGGCGACCGGTAATCGGGGCCAGACTCAAGCCCATCATGGCGTGACCGGTCGCTACTACCAAGTTGGAGAAACGGCGGGTGCGGCCGAGATATGGCAAGCCATCCGGCGAGCAAGGCCGGAGCCCCAACCAGGGTTGAATATCGATGAAATCCTGACTGCGGAAGTCGGGAAAATATTCGGGGATCGACTGGATAATGCCTTGGATACGCCGCCGATTGAGACGCTCATCCAGCCCTGTCAGTTCCATCGTCCCGCCGAAGCGCAGGCTGGAACCCATGGGGGTGACCGCGATCCGAGCCTCGGTAAAGATCGAACATAACCGGGGGAGTTGACGGGGTTGGGGCAGGGTCAGGCTGTATCCTTTGCCGGCTTCCATCGGCAGTTTCCAGTGGAGTTGACGTACCAGCGCATTCGACCAAACACCGCCGCACAGGACGACGTCGTCGGTCTCCAACTTCGCCTTGTCGGTGATTACGGCCTGCAAGCGTCCCGAATGCTGCTCGAAGCCTACGACCTCTGATTCCCAATGGAAAGCCCCCCCCAACGCGAGGCAGCGGCTTCGCAGGCCCTCGAGGAGCAAGTCTGGGGCGAGATGGCAATCCTTGGGGAAATAGACGGCACCGGCCACCGCCATCCGCACATCCGGATCGAGGGTGGCAACGCCCTGGGCATCCAGTACCTGGGCTTCGATTCCGAGACGATTGGCATGAGCAGCGAACTGAGCCTCATGCTCCAAGGTCGAGGAATGCTTGCACAGCATCAACAGCCCACGCGTGGTCAGACCGAAATCGGGCAGGTCGGCAGCCAAACGCAGGTAGCCATCGCGGCTTGCCAAATGCAAGTCCCGCAAAACCGGCGCCGCGCTATCGACATGCCGCTGGTTCGAGGCTCGCCAAAAACGCCATGCCCATTGCCACTGTTCCCAATCCAGCCTTGGGCGAAAGGCGAACGGCGACTGCGGATTCCACATCCAGCGCAATCCCAGTTGCACCATGCCGGGAGCAGCCAACGGGATGAAATGACTGGGGACGACCATCCCCGCATTCCCGTAGGAACAATTCCGAGCTTGCTGGCCGACGCGGTCGATGACGGCGACCTGCCATCCACGACGCAAGCACTCGTAGGCGGAGAACAGGCCGATGACGCCGCCACCGATAATCGTGATCCGCCTTGTCACAAAGGGATTCCGTAACAGAACGGGTCATGTTGCGTATCCAGGATCAAAGTCGTTCGCCCGGTCACGTGGGCGGCACCGGTAATGGTCGGGATGATCCGACCAGCTTCGCGATCAAGCCAGCGATAGCGACCGACGAATCGGCTGCCGATGATGCTTTCCTGCTTCCAGGATGCTCCCTCGGCCAGCAACTCATCACTCGCCAGACAAGCCAGGTAAGCGCTGGTACCAGTCCCGCAAGGAGAACGATCGTAGGCTTTGCCCGGACATAAAACAAAGGTCCGCGCGGAATCATCGTGGCGTTCCAAGAGGACGATATGATCTACTTCGGGAAAGCCTTGGCCATTGACCGCCTGGCGAACCTGCCAGCAAAAAGCGGTCAGTTCCGGTATCCGACTGGGCGACAATTCTCGCTGATGCTGCTCGATGAGGCAGAACCAGTTACCCCCATAGGCGATATCCGCCTGCAAGGGACGATGGCCATCCACCTCCAGCGGTACCGCTTTGGCCAGACGATAGCTAGGAATATTGGTGACCGCTACCGAACCGTCGCGGTGTAGTTCGGCCTTGACAACCCCGACCGGGGTTTCGATCCGGTGTTCTCCAACCCCTATCCGACCGAGGTATGCCAAAGTGGTGACGACGCCGATCAAGCCGTGACCGCACATACCGAGGTAAGTCACGTTATCGAAGAAAATAACCCCGGCTGCACAATCGGGATCGCTCGGTTCAACCAGCAGCGCTCCCACCAGAATATCGGAGCCACGCGGTTCAAGGAGCACTGCCCGGCGATACTGGTCATGCTCCTCGCGCAAGCAACGTAATCGCTCGGTAAGGCTACCGCGCCCCAGGTCGGGGAAGCCATCGAGGATAACTCGGGTCGGCTCTCCGCCGGTATGCGAATCGATAGCCTGGATTTCTCTCAACATGGGCAAACGAACAAAATACAAAACTAGGGAGCAACGGAAGGGGGTGGCTAAGGCTGCAACTACCCAGGATCCTCAGTTCGATCATGATTGCCTGGGGAACCCTCCCCGGCAGCTTGACCAGCGGCTAGGGAGGCGTCGTCGATGCAAGCCGCTGGCGTCTGGCTGGCATCCGAGTAATGCTCGGCACGGCTCACTGCCCGGGGATCCATAGACCGCTGCCACTGCTGCCGGACGATTCGCCCACAGGTTCGCTGGCGGCCGGTTGACCGGGGGTCCACAGGCCTGAGCTGCTAGACGGCGACGGTCCTCGACCACTGCCGCCTCGACCGAGCAAGGCTGCATTCAGCGAGTCGCTCGTTGAGCCGCCGCGCCCCTGAGCTTGCTGCATCTGCAGCATGAGCATCTGAAACTGCTGCATCAAGATCGGGTCGTCAGGGCACTCCTGAAGGTTCGCGATGAAGTACTCGTTGGCCTCCTCGGCTCGCTGCAGGGTTCGCAGGATGCTGCAGCGTTCCATCACCATTTGCCCCACCACAAATTTGAGGACTTTACCTTTTTCGATCAGTTGATGTAGGAGTTTCTCGCTCTTCTCCAAATCGCGGCAGGACCTAGCCTCAAGCGACAGCCGAGTGTAATCAGCCGAGAGGAATTGATCTTCGGGCCATGCCGTTTGCTGGATCTTTTCGGCCAATTCAGCCATCACGGAATTGACGTCGCGTACGATCGCTGACTGAGCCAGCTGCAATAAGCCGTCCTTGTCGATCGCTTCCAGGTCGGTCCAAAAATAGCTCGCCCCACCCACCAGATCGAAAGTATCCAGGGACGGGTCCACCTTGGGTTGTTCGAGTCCCAAGATGCGATGTAAATCCTTGAAACCCTTCGAGTCCATTTTGGAATGACCTGAGGCTTCCCAGGCGAGCAGCAGCCCGAGCAGTTCCGTGCGGTATTGCGGTTGGTTGCCCGCGGTCCGCGGGGTTTCCCCGTTGAGGGCCGGAACCTTGAAGTCGAGGAAGGTCTCTTGGTCCAATTGACGAAGGGCTTGGGTGAATTCAGCTTCCTGCTCCGAGCTGAGACGCTTGGCTACGTGGACCTGGACGCTGAACAGGCTGAGGACATTGACCGGAAGCGGCTGGATCACCTGTCGCTTGGCTTCATCTAGTCCAAGTTCCTGACAGACATCCTGCGTCCATGCAGCCTGCGGGCCGAGCGTGGGCAGGAGCATGATGACTCGAGCTGGTTTGTCGGTTTGTTTGCCCATGAAGGCTACCCATTGACCAGCCAAACGCGGAGTATTCTCCGGAAACCGTTCGCTCAAGAAGGGCTTTTCCACCATATACATGTGTTTTGGTGGAACTTCTTCCTTGGAGATGGCTTTGAAAAACTCACGAGCATATTCCGACTGGGTCGCATGCAGCCGCGAACTGCTGATCATCTTGCGCTCCACCTCGGCTTCATCTTCCAAGGCATAGGCAACCAATTCAAAATTGGCCTGCAGCCCAGCCTTTTTGGGAGACAGTTCGCCGGCCAAGGCCTGGTAGTAAACCTGCTGCGCCGGCGACAACCCATCGGTTTTAGCCAGCCGCAAGCAGGTCTCGGCAGCGCTGTCGACTTCCGCCAGATAGAGCTGGGTGTTCAACCTCAGTATGAGCAACGGCCCCTGATGACCAAACTCACGGATCATCCCGTCGACCTTGTTACGGCATTGCGTCAACTGATGCTTTTCCAGCAGCGCCACCGCTTCGCGATAACGTTCGGCGTAGGGCTGATCATCGGCACTGGGCGGCGAAGGGGGAAGTTCACGCTGTAGAATACTGATGCGGCTGTCGGAAATCAGCGATTGGTAGGTTCGCTGAGCGACTTCATGAACCTGCTCGGCACCTTCAGAGATAGCCAACAGCAATTCCGCATGCATGATCGCTGTCATGAATCGGCGGCTTTCGCTGAGCAGGCCAATCAGGTTCAACGAGACTGTGAAAAAGAAGGGGTGCAAGGGGCCTGTGGTGGCTGCCAAAGACTGCAGCACCAGGCTGCTGGCCTCCTCGGCGTTGTCCAGCATGATCGCTACCAAGCCGCGATACATTTTCGCCAGAGGATTATCGGGCTGCAGTCGGATGAACTTGGCGGAAGCTTCCTCGATCCCCTCCAATTCTTTCAGGTGCACCAGCACTTCACACTTCATCGCCAGCAACCATGGTTCGGACGGAAGCGACTTTAGCAGATGATTGATATGGTCGAGGGCTGCGACATACTGCTCACCATGGATCATCCGGTCGAGCTTTTCGATCTCGCTAAAATGCTCATGGCACTTGCAGAACTTGATTTTCTTTCCATTGCCGCAGGGGCAGAGCGAGTATTGATCGAGTGCCATTGGCTTTGGCTTCCTTCGCGATAGGAATGGGACTGAGGCGATCCGCGCCGGACTTGGCCGATGCCTGGGGAGCGGAAAACCGCATCCGGTAAAACGAGCTCGCGGGCCGCGAACCGCGGCGTCGTCGAACCGCCCGCAAGTCTACCACTTCCCCGCCCACGATGCGACCGCTGATTCATTCCGGTTTATCCCGAATGCCGGTAAGGTCGCAGGGCAAAGTTCCGGTTCGAGCAAGACCCCGGGTAAACGGCTTGGGCTTCACCGCTGCTAGTCGCTCGGGCCTGCAGGGGCGAGGGGAGGCGACCATCAAATTCGCGTCGTGGGGTACTCGACGTCGGCGGGCGGGTCGCAACGTCCATCAGGCCTGCAGTTTGGGATCCGGCTTTCGTCCGCCAAACCACTCCTCGCTTGCTGGGAGCGAGTCCGGGCGATTGTTTATCTGCTCATGCCCGCCTCCCTGGCGATATCCCTGATCAGGCAGCCCTGACTTACCAACGAAGGAGTGGTCCTCCGGCTTGCCCTTCCTGCTCGATGGCTCCTTGGGAAACAAGCCCTGAATCACGATCGGCGAAATTTTTTGCTGAAAGAACCTATCCGCGTTCTCGGACAGCGTAGAATGAGTTTCGGGCTTCCATCAGGTCCAACCGGATCATGGCAACGAAAGAGGTGGAGTCGTTCTGACCTTCAAACTATGTCCGTTGCCATCGACATCGAGGATAGAGGTATCGAGGATAAAGGTTAGGTCAGCTGGGCTTTGGGTTTTGCATGGGCCGCAGGTCGAACTGCGATGCCCTGAAAGGAAATACGCTGATGCCTGTCGTACGCGGAAGAGCTTTTTCGAGCGCCATGTTTCTCATCCGTCAACAACCGAGTCACTGTCGGAGTGGGGTTTCCTCCTCGAAGCGAGATGGTGAGGCGGAAGCCGGCAACTCCCGGTCGACTGGAGGTCGCCGTGGGATGGGGTGGCTGATCCCGGGCTTGGTGCTTTCGCTGTTCAGTTGGATGGGAGCGGTGGATCTTGCTTCCGCCCAGCATCCTTACGATTGCGGTGATGCTGTAGGCCTTGGCTACCGTACCAGCTACATGGCGACGTGGGGGAGTTATGGCATGGGGGGAGGGTTCCGCAACGCCAGCGGCTTCGGCTGCGCGAGTCCCACGGAATTCAGCTGTCGGCCGGCCGTCGGGGTCAGCATCGGAGGCTTCCCGCGATATATCGGATGCTTCCCGCGGTATTCGGCGGTCCCTTCGCTCTGCTCTACCTGGGGTGTTCGACCGCTTTGTTACCCACCGGTGTCCGTTGGCTATCGCTTCAGCTTCAGCGATTTCTGCCCGACCTCTATTTCGTTGCACCACGCCTATCGTAGTTGGTCGACATGTGGCTCATGGCCCTCTTCGGTGCGGTACTGGGTTCCAGCGTGTGCAGTTGCTTATCGGGCATATCCTGATCCCGGTGGAGTCCTTGTGAGCTCCTCAAGCTCGACGGGCAAGGGCGGTTCAATCTTGACGACCATGCCAGCCGCCAGGTCGGCCAGTCGGTTCTCTCCCCTGGGTGAGGCCATGCCGAAGCAATCCCGCCTACCCGAAGTGTTGGCGACTAAAATTCCAGCCCTAGCCGTCGAGGCTGGGCTCGAGAATAGCGGCCCAGCGGGAATGGGGCAGACCAAAAAAGAAACGTGGCAGGTGCTGGCGATGGAAATTATCGATTCGATGGCGATGACCGGTGGGGTCCAGGAAGGGCTAGCTGCCTGTGAGCAGTTGGTTCGCGTCCAGGAAGACCTGCCGGCGGAGGCCTATTGGAAAGCGGCGATCCTGTCCTCGTTGGCGGGGCGTTCGGAAGCCGAGGTGGCCAAGTGGGTTGCCGTCGCCGAAACCAAAGCGGCTACCTTTAGGGCTCATCTCCTTCCCGGTGGTTCTGTTCGCGCTTACGTCCAGCGGCTTTCGGGGAAATCTCTCGATGAGACCCTCAATCGGCATGCGATGGCGGCTTTGCAATCCGAGCAACCTGCCGACTCTTATCGCATTTTGGCCGGCTTGCTGAAGCTTGATGGTCAGCATCAGCGGGCGAATCGCTTTGTGACCGCTTTCGAGCAGGCCATGAAGGAGCGGTCGCGGGATCATGAACAACCGCCGCGACTGGCGGTCTCGCCGATGAAAGCCGCTGGCGAGAACGGCGTCGATTAGGGGGGAGTCGCAAAGCTTCTTCAGGAAGCTAATACCGCTCGCCTCTTTGCCTGCCATGGGCCTCGGCGGAGGTAAGGGGCATGAGGACCGCACACCGACAAGGGCTCTTTTTTGTCGGTAATGGTCGCAGGATGGAAGACAGGTTATCCTAGGACTCTTTGTCGTCTGTCTCCTTCCTTCCCTCGGCATCCTTATGAACCCGCTTTCTGCAAGTCCCGACTGGTGGCAGGCTAATCTGCCCGGGGTGGCCCTCGTTGCCGGCATCGCGACCATCCTGATCGCCATGGTGGCTTTCCGCCTTCACGCGTTCCTGGCGTTGATCATCGCCGCTCTGGTCGTGAGCGCTTTCGTTCCCGGGGAGGGGGCGGAATATGTACTGCGGGTGGCCAGCGATTTCGGCAAATCCTGTGGCGGGATCGGTATCGTGATCGCCATGGCCACAATCATCGGCAAGTGCATGCTCGATAGCGGTGCGGCTGATCGAGTGGTGAAAGCCTTTACCCATGTCCTGGGGGAGAAACGAGCGCCGCAATCTTTGCTGGGAAGCGCCTTCCTGTTGGGGATTCCTGTTTTTTTTGACACGGTGTTTTACCTGTTGGTGCCGCTGGCTCGCTCGTTCTACCGGCACTCGCAGAAAAATTACGTCTGCTACCTGTTGGCGATCGCCGCCGGCGGGGCCGTTACCCATACCCTGGTTCCGCCGACGCCGGGCCCGCTGTTCGTGGCGGCAAACCTCAACGTCAATCTGGGGTTGATGATCGTGGTTGGAATTCTCGTCGGCCTACCGATGGCTACGGTCGGTTTGATCTTTGCCAAATGGTGTGACCAACGCATGCCGATCGCCATGCGGCCGATGGGGATGAGCAACGCCACCGAGCCCAGCCCGCCCAAGCGGCCGCCGGGGTTGCTGATGGCTTTGACGCCGGTCGGGCTGCCGGTGCTGCTGATTTCGCTCGCCACCATTTTAAGTTTGCTGGCCGACAGTCAAAATGCATCTGCCCTCAGCGTGCCGGATATCCGCTGGGACCGATTTCAAGCCATGATTCGGCAGTCGGTCAGCCTGCCAGCCGGTAATCCGATCGAAAGGTTGCGGCAAAGCCCGGGCATCACGGCTCCGACCTGGGAACGTCTGTCTGGAGAATCGGAGCTGACCGACGAGCAAAAGTCGCAAGTCGTGCAAGAGCTCAACCAAGTACTACTCGACAAGAAATTCTATGATGCCAAGAGTTTTTCCGAGGTCTCGCTGAGCCCAGAGACCAGGAAAGCCTTGACTACAGCTGGTGCTCGGCAGAAGCAAGCGGACCTACAACACATGAACCGGGGTTTGCTCGATGATGTCTTCGGCGAGGCTGTCACGCCCCAAGCCTGGTACACTCCGCTGCGGAAACTAGCTGTCTGGTTCGGTCTCATCGGTGATCCCAACATGGCCTTGATTATTGCCGCCTTGGCTTCGCTCGGTATTTTGATGTACACGCAGCGGCGAAGTTTTGCCGATCTATCCAACGACATGGAGGAAGCTTTGTTGAGTGGGGCCACCATCATCCTCATCACCGCGGCCGGTGGAGCTTTCGGAGAAATGCTGCGTCAGGTCCACATCGATGATTGGGTGCGGACGTACGTGCCCGCCCAGGTATCGGGGATAGCGATCCTGGTCCTGGCTTTCATCGTCTCCGCGGTCTTAAAGATCGCTCAAGGTTCCAGCACCGTCGCGATGATCGTGGCTTCGTCGACCCTCGGGGCCATCGTCGATCCGAGTCAGTTAAGCTTCAATATGGTCTATGTGGCGACGACGATTGCCAGCGGGTCGCTCTTCGGTTCTTGGATGAACGATAGCGGTTTCTGGGTTTTTGCGAAAATGGGTGGCTTGACCGAGCGGGAGGCGTTACGTAGTTGGACGATCCTGCTCATCGTCCTCAGCGGTGTCGGCTTTGCGACGAGTGCCTGCCTGGCGACAATCCTGCCGTTGAAAAATTAATGAAATGGCTGTCGGAGGGGGCCACGGCAAGGCGACCGCGTCGATAATCGCTGCCGCCAGTCGACCCACTCAACCGCTGGCCTGCTCGGCCGAGAGTGTGCTTCGCAAACCCAGCCATTCCGCCAAGGAAGGTGCCCAGGCTCGCAGGGCTTGTTCGGAGATGGCCACGATGATCACCGACAAGCCGAAGGCCGGCATCAGGATGCCAAGCCCTAGCAAGCCTCCCGCCAGCAGCCAGGATCGGCTGGGTGGGACGGAGATGGTTGGGGCTCCCAGCGTGTGGGCCGGCCGCCGACGCCACCACATCCAACTGCCGCTCATGGCCAGCAGCATCAACCCGCCGGTAGCGATGACTCCTAGACATTGGTTGGCGAGCCCGAAGAGTTGGCCTTCATGCAAGGCGATGCCGGTGCCTATCAGACGATCGAGCCAAGGGCGGTCGCCAAACCGTTCTTCCTTCAAGATGGCCAGCGTTTGACTATCGATGGCATAGGTGGAACGCAAAGTTCGATTCTGGCTTTGCGAGCGAATCGTCCAAGGCTGGCCGGGAGAAGAGGGAGGCTGAATCTGGACAGGCGGGGCCAAGGACAATCGCTCGGCCAAGGGGACAAGCCTGTCGATCGCTTCCCACTCGGCCTGCCATGTCCCGGATAGCTTTGGCTTCGATTCCTGATGGTCGGCATGCGCATGGCTCGGGCGGCCGCCCACTTGCCAGTCTTGCCGCGCGACGGCCGTTCCGGTTTGCGTCCGCAGCCATCGAAAATAGTTTCCCCAAGCATATGCCCACGGCAAGCCTGTCAGGATGAGGATCATTGCCAGAAACGAAATCCAGATGCCGGTCACGGCATGCAGGTCGCGGAGCAGGCCACGCTTCCCCAGCCACCATCGCGGATAGAGAACGCCGGCCAAACCGCGGGTATTCCGCGGCCACCACAGATAGATTCCGGTAAGCAACAGGATGAGGGTCCAGCAAGCCGCCAGTTCGACCATGATCGAGCCAACATCGCCCAGGTAGAGTTCGCCATGGATTCGCTTGACGATATTCATGAACTGATTGTCGATGTTCACTTGTTTGAGGGTTTGCAGTCCCGTCGGATGCAGGTAAATCCATTCCGTGCGATCGGCGTGACGGAGCTGGATCCGACTGGCTCCGCCTTCACCGGGGGGAAGTTCCCAGAGGTGAAAACTCCCCCCGTGGCGCTCGACGGCCGTGCGTACCTGCAGCGATTCGGCTGACAGCGGCTGGTGGTAACGCAGATGATTCACGTCGCTATCCAACCATGCCTCCACCTGTGGCTTGAAGAGGTAGAGTGTCCCGGTAGTGCAGAGCAGGATCAGGAAAGGAATGCAGAACAAGGCAGCATAGAAATGCCAACGCCAGACGGTTCGGTAGCGGATGGCTAGGGGGTTGGTCGATGGCTTGGCGGTATCCGTTGGTTGGGAAAAGCTGGGGTTGGTCTTCATGATTGTTGTTCGCGGGGCGGGAGTGCGATGAAGGACAGATGATGGGCAAGGTTGCCGGAAAATACGAGAAAAAAGGCGATGGTCGGATGCCGGGATCGCCCGGTAGGCCTGGCTACCGGGCGATAACACCAGCGTCCGAGGAACCAAGCGTCATTCGACGTCGATGACCTCGCCACCGCGGATGCTATGCAAAGCGCGAATCACTTCCAAGGCCGTGCTGTCGCTGAGGAATTGAGTCGAACCGTCAGCCAAGGCCGTGTGAGCCCCGCCCGTGTGATAGCTGCGCGGGGCAAAGTAGCCGGTGAAATGGGTGACCACGTCGGGAATTCGCGTGTTCGGCGAGTGATAACCATTGGTCATCGAGTTGATAGCGCCGGAAAAAGCCCAGGAAATGCCGCGACCGCGCAAGGCCGGGCTGCTGCCGCCCCGCCAGTTGGTGAAGGATTTCCAGAAGAGGCTGACCTCCGGATTGCTGATCAAGCCTTGGCCATCGACATAGCTGGACCAAGGACTACCCGAGGCTTTCAGGCCTTGTGTCGGTTGCAGTCCGGAGTTGACCCCCGCCGACCCGTTGAGGGTTTGCTTATACGGGAAGGTCGGGGCCTTACCGGCCTGGATCGTCAGGTCGTCGCCAACACTCCGCACCGCCTCGCTGGCGATCACCGAATTCGAGGTGCCGTCGAGGAAGTCTTCAAAGCCAGTCTGGCCGGCATGGTGGAATGGACCATCGGTCTGCCAGCGAAAATCGTAGTGCTGCTCCGTACCGCTGCCGAAACTAACCATGTAGTTCAGCCCACCGTACAAGTAGGTTTTGCCGGCGATGGTCACCGAGGAAAGCCGCGGGGCGGCATCGCTCGGGCAGAGGAAGATCGGCAAAGCTTGAGCGAAAAGATTTTCAAACTGCGGGTTGGGGGTTTTCGAGTTAAAAGGGCCGATGAAGGCTGGCAAGCCGAAATCGAAACCGTTGGAGATACTGGCTTGTTCCAGATTCGGCAGCAGTCGAGCTTGGACCGAGAAATCGCTATCCAACCGCCCCGCCAGCGGCAGACGCCGAAATGTTGATTCGTAGGTATGCATGGCGATCGCTAGTTGGCGAATGTTGCTCGCGCAATGGACGCGCCGCGCAGCCTCACGAGCTTGTTGGATCGCCGGTAATAGCAAGCTTGCCAGGATGCCGATGATGGCGATGACGACAAGCAGTTCGACGAGGGTGAAGGCACGACGCCTAAGATCGGCGGGCCTTTCACGGAGGTGATCAGGGGTATTCATGATTTTCCTAGGAAGTAGGGATGGTTGGATTGAAAGGAAGGATCGAGTTCCCATCGGGAATCGATTGCAAACCATAGCCAGCACCGACCGCAGAAGCGGCTGAGCTTGCGATCGTTCGGCATGGATGTGGCGTCAACGATGCCAGAAACTAACTGCCTCGACGGCAAGCCCATCGCTGGATCAAGGGCTTATCCAGCGCTGTGGCCGGATGGTGAGCCTGACATGGGCATGCCACCAGGTCGACAGGCACCACCCGTCGATTGCGGCAAGGCCTTACGGCTCATTCACCGGTCGTCTTTCAAGCCGGCATGGAGCATGCCGGCGATGCCACTACCAGTCCTCAAGGATGGCTACCCGTAGCGGCGAACAGCGCTGGCAGGCTGAGGGCTAGCGGCAAACCGAGAAGCTTGGAGAGATCTTCACCCGGCCTTCGGTCGCTTCCACCAGCGAACAAAAGAACTCGGGTGAGCGAGGAAGAACCTCGCGCGGCAGGCAACCGCCACCCCATCCAGACCGCTTCTGTCCGCCTGAGACTATCCAGCCTCACGGATTGGCTTGATCGGCTGATGAGCATCGCGACCGACTAGGAAGAGAAACGCGGCGGCGGTACGGGAGGAAGGATAGGTATCGATGGAGCTGAGGGATCGTCCAGCAACTTCAATTCGCCCTCCAGGAAGTTCCCGTTCGGTGCCGGACGTACGGCGACGAGTTTGGGAATCGTCGGATCAACGTTCATTCCCAACCGCTTGCAGCAAAGGGAGTCATCCCAGCAAAAGACCCGCGGCAACTTTACCCTTTGGTCACCCCGTTCCGAGAAAGCCGGGGTTGCATCGTCGCGAGTCGCAGAGGCATGTTGATGGGATACTTGGCTGTCGCTGGCGCTTTGACTTGCCGAGCAACATTTTCTTTCCTGGCGATCAGAACAGCAGGTGGGTTGAGAGCTGCTTGACGCACGCGCTGCCTTGGCTACTAGCCAAGCCGGCGGTTGGACTCCTCGGGCTCGTGCCCAGGCAAGTTTTTCCTGGTCGCTGAAGCAACAGCAAGATTTCCAGCATTGAGCTGCCGAAGAGCAGCTGCATGCGCAATGCTGGCATGGGTAACTTTCATCCGTCGATTTGACCGCCGGACGCGGTGCGGGAAAATGCGACCAAAGGAAGGTGAACAGAAGTAGGTACCGTATCCACATCCCTTCATTGTAGCCGACCTCGTTGCCGCGCAACAAGCAGCCAACGGTTAACGCCGGTGGTTTGGACAAAATGCCACAGAACACCGCTCCGGTGACTTGGGCGAGGACATTTGAGCTAGGATGAAACGGTGGCGGGCGTTAAGGTTGAATCCGTCATGAGACGCTCGAACCAAGTCGAACAGCTCCTACCTCTTGTACGGCGGATTCCCCCGCGTTGGATAGCGGCCATCCTGCTGTCACTCGTCGCTTATTGGTGGTTGCAGCCGATCGTCAACCATCGCTTCGGTTGGAAGCTTCCCAGCCTGTCCAGCCTGCTGCAGGAGCCGACAGACCCAGCGGCAGGAAACGATGCCTCGGTGAACTCGAAGGTAGCCGAGACGAACGACGTACCAGCATCGCTAGAAACATCGCCGCACCCGGAACGGGCTGAGCCCGGGGTGATATCGCCGCCAGGGAATTTGCCGAAGTCCGCTGGAACAACGAGCGTTCGTCCATCGCTGACCTTCAGCCGGGAAGGAATTCCGCGGCCCTTGCCGGAATCCTTGACCTCGCTCGGCAATGATCGGTATCGGTCGCCGGCGGGGCTGGTCTACGGACGGGGGAGCGAGCAGGGGCATCGTCTCAAGCATCTGGCCAGGCATCTCGAGGATGAACCATCGCGGCCTGGGTCGCATGGTGTTTTTTCCGGGGATTTCGCGCAGGTACTGGGATGGATCGATGAAGCTTATCGTCGCGGCCAGGCGGGCGATCGCAGGGCTAGGGTTCGCCGGGAAGATGAGATGACGATCTACGAGTTTACTTTCGAGAAATCGATTGGTTATGTGGGTGGCCAGGATGGCAACCGTCGAAATCGCCCGTCGACCGCTCGCCTGAGGCTGGTCGTCTCTGGAGAGCGTCTAATCACCGCCTTTCCATTTTGAAAGGTATACCATGAGTGACAGTTCAGATTCACCGATTCCTTATGTTCGAACTTGTCCGCTGTGTGAGCAGGGCAGGTGTCGGGTTCGCATCGGCGAGGCGGATGACCGGATCTTCAGTTGTGTGGTGTGCGACGAATGCGAGGCTACCTGGAGCGATCCCTGGATGCGTGAGCGTTTTCCACAGTCTTCCGCTGAGTCCCCAACCTTTCCCCACCAGGGCTCCAGCCTTTGGGAGGCTGGCACCCGGTGGGCCGATGCGGCCGACCTTTGCTTGCTGGGTTACTATTCAGCCCGTTTCACAGGCTGAGCCAGGGAGGGTCGGGCCAGGGCCGATCCTTGGTGGGCGGAGTACCCGAAGGGCCGCCAGGAATTGGTGGATGATCGCTGGCCTCTCGCACATCCTAAGCCTGAGAATCTCAACATCCGAGAGTTTCAGGGGCTAATCGTCCAGGAAGGAGAGCCACCGCGGGCGGTTGCGCAGTTGCCGGACAGCAGTTCAAGGAGCGTCGGCCATCACGGGCGGCAGGGGGATGGCCAGGGGATGATTCGGGTAACGATCGACAGTCTGCGATATACTGTGGGAGAGCAATGCTCGCCGCCGCCTTCCCCAAGCTGAGAGGGTAGGCAGGTTTTGGGAAGCGGGGTCGGTTGGCTCCTTTGCTCCCCGGCTCGTTGGTCGCGAAGCGATCGGTGTTGTTACCTTGGTCTGGTGTCGAGAGCCGGTGATTCTGGTAGGTGCAAGAGGTTTTTTCATGGATCGTGATTTCATGCGGCGACTTTCGTTCTGCTGTTGGGGGATGCTCATCGTCGGCGTATGGACGCAAGCGACATCGGCGCAAGGGGAGTCAGCCTTGGTCGAGCAGGTGCGGCAGACGCTGCAAGCTGCCTGTCGATTCTTTCACGATCAGGTGGCCATCGAGGGTGGTTATGTTTATCGCTATTCGGAGGATCTGTCGCAGCGGGAAGGGGAGGAGAAAACCGGACCAACGACGGTTTGGATCCAGCCCCCCGGAACACCCGCGGTGGGGATGGCGTATTTGGAAGCCTACCGCCGAACGCGCGAACCGAGTTTGTTGGCGGCTGCCAAGGATACGGCGATGTGTCTGGTCCGCGGGCAACTTCACAGCGGCGGTTGGTCGAATAGCATCGACTTCGATCCGGTCCTGCGACGCCAGCAAGCGTATCGGGTGGATGGCCCGCTGGCTGCCAAGGCGAAGAATGTGAGCACGCTGGACGATAATAAATCGCAGTCCGCCATTCGCTTCCTGGCCAGTTT
>JBILTQ010000610.1:0-5761 GCA_044371435.1 Pirellulaceae bacterium
CGACGCCGGCGTAGTGAACGACGACGATGGCCTTCGTTCGTGGGGTGATGGCTGCCTCGATGAGCCGCTCGTCGATGTTGAACGTGTCGGGGCGGACGTCGACGAAGACCGGCCGTGCGCCGCGGAGCGCAAAGGCATTTGCCGTCGATACGAAGGTGAACGACGGCATGATCACGTCGTCGTCGGGGCCGAGGTCTAGCAGCAGCGCGCACATCTCGAGTGCGTGCGTGCACGAGGTGGTGAGCAGGGCGTGGCCGGCGCCGGTGATCTGCTTGAGGGAGGCCGAGGCCAGCCGTGTGTAGTGGCCATCGCCCGAGAGGTGACCGCGGGCGGCTGCATCAGCCATCGCCGCCGCAGCATTCGCGCCTGTGTAAGGGCGGTTAAAGGGAATCAGCTCGGTCACGGGATTGACTCCTCCGGCGCTGTGGATGCGCTCCTGTCGGTAGCAACCACCACGGTCTTGGTCATTTCCGAGAGAAGATCGAATCCATCCCAGAATCTTCCGAATTGTAGTGCCTGGCCGATTGGCACGATTCGATCGAGCGAACGTCCACCCAGTTTCGTTACTAAGTGAATGAGCTCGTCTCGTCTGAACCCGTGGTA
This sequence comes from Pirellulaceae bacterium, assembly GCA_044371435.1. Lineage (GTDB taxonomy): Bacteria > Planctomycetota > Planctomycetia > Pirellulales > Pirellulaceae > JAIYDQ01. The sequence goes on from JBILTQ010000610.1 coordinate 604, forward strand.
GGTCAGGGTCTGGTCGCGTTCATCAAGATGCGGCATCAGCTCGTCGAGCGATGCAACGGTGTGTTCAATGAACCCGCCAGCACCCAACCAGGCACCTCCCGGGCTCGTGGTCTGGGCGAACCCATACCGAGGATGCTGGAAGTCGAGGTGCACACCGGCTTCGGTCATGGCAACGCCGTACAGCGCTATGCGGCGTTGCATGGCCATGGATGGCTCGGCTCCGAGCTCGTTCTGTTCGAGGTATCGGTCGAGCGAGCCGAGGAACGTCGATCGAGCGGTGCTGATGGTGGCTGTGTCGCCGAGCCAGATCAGGGTCCTTGGAGATGAGCAGGCCGCCTGGTCGAACCACCAGACGTCGTTGGTGAAGCCCTGCACCAACGTGGCCACTGCGTCGTCGTCCGCGGTCACCAGTCGATCGGCCGCGATCACACACAGCGAGGCGCGATCGGGGAAGGTCAGTTCGACCGAACGCGGCCCGAGCGGATGCTTGCGCACTGCTGCGACGGCGGCATCACCGCCCCACACCACTCGCTGGGCGCACGCGAGCGAGAGGTCGGCAAAGGCGGGATCGTCGTGGTCCATTCCAACGAACCACTGCGTGGCTTGTATCCGCGGCGATGCATCGTGAAGCAACTCGCCGAGGGCTTCGAGGAGGACGGCAGCGGCGCCCGAAGTGCGGGCCGACACCCGTACGACGTTCGGGTTACCGCAGATGAGTGAGAGCGCCCATGAGTAGACGAACACGGTGTCGACATTCGCGGGCGGGATGTGAAAGTGGAGACCGCGGGGTACCCGGATCACCTCGGCCGGTGATTCCTGTGCGATCGCGGCAACTCGACCGACCTCAGACTTGCGAAGGAAGAACCCGAGTGAAGCCAACTCGGGGTAGCGGCGGCTCACCGCCGGGCGGAGGAGGCGACCGGCGAGATCGGCGAGCACGACGAGGGCATCGGGATCGCCGATCGTGAGCGGATCAACGCGGCCGATCGCCGATGTGATCGATGCTGTGTCGATCAGGTCTGAGGTGAGGAGATTTCGCACTAGTTCGCCACGAAGGTGTCGCTACAGCCCCGCGCTTCGGCCCGCGGAAGCCGACCGAGGACGACAAAGCGGTGGCCGTTCCGCTCGGTGTCGTCGACTCCGACGATCCGGCCGAGGTCTTCGGTGAGTACCGAGTGGCCGGGGTAGCTCGTCGGCAGCAGGCTGAGGGTCTGGATGAGCCCGGTCTCGCCATGCGGCACCGGTTCGAAGGTGAGCGGGTCGCGAATGATCACGTCGGCGAACGACGGACAGGTGAGCGAACCGTCGCCGTCGGGTGACTCGAGGAAAACGGTTCCGATCTGTTCGACCATGCCGTAGTAATTGGTGATCTTGTGGAGACCGGTTGTTGCAGTAAGCGTGGAACGAAAATCCGACGGTGATACAGCTTGGTCAACGAGTTTCTTCCACCCACCGGAGTGGATGAGAATGCCATTGGAGAGGTCGATCGTCGCCTGGGCGCTCACCTTCGACAGGTACTGCCACACCATGAAGGTGAAGCCGAAGATCAGGAACGGCTCATTTCCGAAGCGGTCGAGGAACCGATGGATGGCATCGTGATCGAGTTGCATCTGATCGTCGAGAGCGAAGACATGCTGACGGCCGAAGCTCATCATGCCGAGCACGCCTGCCCCGCGTGCCGAGAAACTCGAGCCTCGTGTCACTGCTCGTGAGTCGATGATCAGCATCGGAAGGCGACTCGGGCCGAGGACGGTTTGCAGCGTTCGGGCGAGGGCCTTCGACTGATTCTGCGCCGCCTCTGCATCGAGGTCGATCATGCTCACTCCGCCGCCAGTGGTGCCGCTCGACGTGAGGCGGCGGAACACCTGGTCGGCAGGGATGCTCCGCAGAACATGTTCCTTGAAGAGCCTGACCGGCAGCCATGGTAAGTCGTCGAGTTGTACCGCGCCGCTCCAGCCGAGCGCCTCGAGCAACTGGCGATAGGGGTGACACCGAGCCCGGTGGTGTTCAGTGAGTTCGAGGAGGCCTTCGAGCAGGCGGGCGGCCTTGTCGTTCTGCGGCAAGCCGAAGATGTGCTCGAGATCGAAAGCAGTGCCACTCATCGCGTGTCGAGCCTAGCCCTGTCCCGATGGGCCGCTCTTGGCGCGTACCTGCTCGGAGAGTCGCTGATAGTCGATCTTGCCCGTGGGAAGGAGGGGGAGCGCTTCGAGCATCTCCACCACGATCCCAGTTCGGTGCACGTTGAGTGCCGATGCAAGCTCGCGCCGGATGGCATCGCTGTCGGCTGGTGCCTCGACGAAAATGATGACACAGTCGTCGCCACTCACGGCCGCGCCAACATGGCCCCGAGCGGCGACTTGTGCCTCGATGTCGTCGAGGCTCATACGCGTTCCGAACACCTTGGCGATGCGCTTGTCGCGCCCGGTCAGCCACAGGTAGCCCTCGGGGTCGAGGCGTCCCCGGTCACCGGTTTCCAATCGTCCGTACAACTGATCGGGAGCGGCCAGGTCGGTGGTGTTCTCGGCGTAGCCGTGCATCACGTTCGGGCCGTAGTAGATCACTTCACCCTCGACATCTGCGTCGCTGGTCTCCCCTGTCGGCCCGGCGATGGCGAAGCGTCCGCCACGGATGGCGCGTCCGGCGGCTTCGTGCCGGCCCGGTAGGTCGTCGTGGGCAAGCACCGCCAGCCTCGCAGTGGCTTCGGTCTGTCCGTACATCACGATGAACCTGCCGCCGGCAGCGCTCATCAGGCCGTGGAAGTGATGGCGGAGTTCGTTCGACAGGCGTCCGCCAGCCTGGGTCATCGTGTGCAGGCTCGGATGGTCGCTCGGCGAGAAGCGAAGGCGGCGAAGCATCGAGTAGGTGTAGGGCACGCCCGCGAACGATGTGCACGCAGCCTGATCGAAGTCGCGCCAGAACTCGCGCGTCACGACACTGTGGCTCGTGAGCATGACCGTGGCACCGGCATAGAGGTGCGAGTTCAAGACGGAGAGGCCGTAGCTGTACTGCAATGGGAGTGTCGTCGGAGCGATGTCGGTGGATCGGATCCCGAGATCGGCGGCGATGGAAGACGCGTTCGCTGCCAGCGCGCTCGGGGGGATCCGGACCATCTTCGGGCTTCCCGTCGAACCTGACGTCGGCAAGAGCACCTGGGCGGGGAGTTGAAGGGTTGGAACAGGAACGGCACCACTGCTGGGCTTGCGGATACGCGTCTCGACGTCACTGACGAGCCCGATCGAGTATCGAGCGACCAGGTCGGCCTCGCCGCTGTCGGTGAGCGCTGCATCAGCGAGCAGGGCGACGCGCCCAGCGCGGATCGTCGCCAGATATGCGACAACCGCCGAAACGGTCGGGGCGAAGCGAACCAGCACCACCGACGTGTGGGTGTCGTCGATCACGGTGGCGACGTCGGTGACCATCTGGTCGAGTTCGCCGTAGGTGATGTCTCCGTCGGGGGTGACCAGCGCGCGATGGCGAGGCGGAGCCGACCGGAGAGCGAACGGGTCGGTGCCGTCGCCGTCAGTTGGTGAGGCCACCGTCGACCCCCAGGCACTGGCCGGTGATGAATCTCGACTCGTCGGACAGCAAGAACACCACTGCCTCGGCTATGTCAGCGGGGTGACCGAGGCGGCGCAGCGGCGTGCGGTCGACGAGGTCAGAACGTGCCTCGTCGGAGAGGTCGGCGCTCATGTCGGTGGCGATGTAGCCCGGCAGCACGGCGTTCACCCGAGTGCCAGATGGGCCGAGTTCACGAGACGCGGGACGGACGAGTCCCTCGACGGCGGCCTTCGACATGGAATAGGCGATCTGGCCAGATACGCCGTCTCGGCCCATCATCGAGCCAACGAGCACTACCGATGGACTGGTTGCGCGTCGGAGCAACTTGACTGCCGCTTGCACCAGTCTCACGCTGCCGGCAGCGTTGACCTGCATGAGTCGGTCGAGAGCCTCGTCGCCGATCATGCCGAGTGGCGCGGCGAGGTGGATTCCAGCGTTCGCCACCACATGATCGAGTTGGCCGAACCGTCGGTGCACCGCACGGATCAACTCTGTGGCGGCTGCGGGCGAGCCCTGGTCGTACGCGAATCCAGCCACCTGCGCAGCCGGGGACGATTCGCACAACCGTTCGCAAGCGAGGTCGGCGCCAGCTTGTGATGTGCCGGTGATGGCGACGGCAGCACCCAGTGAGACCAGTCGCTCAGCGCAGGCGAACCCGATGCCGCGCGTCGCTCCGGTCACCAAGGCGACACGGCCTGACCAGTCGGTCACTCGAAGACCACCTCGTACTTGCCCAGGATCTCGACCGCCTTGTCGAAGCTGCTCATGTCGATCACGTCATCGGTGTCGAGCATGACATCGAAGCGGTCCTCCAGTTCGGCGATCAGCACCATGTGCGCAACAGAGTCCCACTGCTCGATGCTGCGATAGGTGAGCGTGTCGATCGCGACGGAATCGTCGAGGTCGAGCGCATCTTTGAAGGCGGCGCGAAGGTCGTCTCGTGTTGGCATGTTGAAAGTCACCTCATGGACAGGTCGCGGATCACAACGAGCGGGTCGACTCGCTCTGCTCCAAGTTCTCTGAGTATCGCAGCCAGATACTCGTGGCAGACACGAAGAGGCAGCCGAGTGCGACGTGGGCATTCAAGGCCGGAAGGTTCGATGCGCTCAACGATGCGTGCATGGAGGTGGCGCCCAGGTTTCGATACAACGCTGCAGCGCCCAGATAGATGCCGAGGCCATGGGCGGTTGATCTTCTCGATGCAACGGCCAAGGTGAACGAGGCTTTGGTGCCCGCGACGCTGCCGAGCACGTAGCCGGCTACCTCATCGCCGCGGAGAACTGTGGCGCACGCGTGCGGAGATGCCTCGATAAGGTCGGTCGCCCACAAGCGGTAGCGCTCGGCGAGACGCTGCGACGTCGCCCCCGGAATCCTTGAATAGCGCTCGGCAGAGAAGTCGGCGAAGTCGTCGAGGTCGATCGGTCGACGATCTGCTGCTGCCACCGACCACGTCGATGGCAAGGACTCCACCCGCTTGAGGGCCACGCGGTACCCGAGCTGAAGATCGACCCAGGTGAACCCATTGCACGGGCCAGGCCACTCCGAAGGCAGATCAGCGACCGGAACTCGCGCCTCGACCCACTCGTAGGGTTCAGCGGCC
>JBILTQ010000361.1:0-5755 GCA_044371435.1 Pirellulaceae bacterium
ACCTGGGCGATGTGAATGGCGACGGGCGGATGGATATCGCTGCGGCGGTTAAACCCGTCGAGATCGTGCTGTGCCTGCGACAGTCCGATGGCGGTTGGCTGGAACACAACCTCAGCCTCGACGGCGCGAAGCTCGGCGATGCAAAGGCGGTCGCGATCGCTGATCTGAATCAGGATTCGCTCCCCGATCTTGTTTACACTTGCGAAAACGCCAAAGGACCTCGCGAGGGGGTGGTCTGGCTCGAACAGCTTCCAGCTAGCCCTTGGCGGCAACATACGCTCGGCGGCCCCGAGGGACACAAATACGATCTTATACAGAAGCTTGATCTCGATAATGATGGTGATCTCGACATCATTACCTGTGAGGAGCGTGACCAGCTCGGCGTCGTGTGGTACGAGAATCCGCGGAAGAGGAAGTAAGTAGCTCGCCTGGTCCCCAAGCCAAGACGTTGCGTAAAATGAGTGGGTGTTGGTAATCCGCTCGAGGGAAACAGGCAATCGCTCCCTCCTCCTGAGCATCGACGGCAGCAAAACGCTCACCGGCCAGGGCGCAGGAAGGGGCGACGTTCTCACCCCGCAGCCGCGTAGGAACCGGAATACATGAACGCCGTCGTTCATGGACCACAGCTTCGAGAAAGCCCCCTCATACAAGGGCGATCGTGCGGTGACAGCCCTCGCGACCGAAGCCCGCGCTCCGGTGCGAACGCGGCCGTCCGTGTCCCCGTTCCCGCCGCTTGCCGAGCCTTCCCCGTTTCGTGACGCGAAGCTCGCTTTGGTCCCAGCCGCGACTAGGCAGTCTGTGAGACCTCGAATTTTCCAAAATATCTTGCGACCAGGCCGTTTGTCTGATAATCTTATTTATCGGACAACCCCCGCCTGCCGCCCCCCTCCCCAAGGCATCGCCTTCCATGCAAACGCTGCGTCGCCCCAAGGTTCGCGATCAAGCCGCCGAGCAAATCCAGGCGTATATCGTTGCCAACAAGCTAGCGCCGGGTGCTCGACTCCCCACAGAAAACCAACTGGCCGAGCTGTTTGGCATCAGCCGACTGAGTGTGCGTGAGGCGACCAAAGCCCTCGAATTTCTTGGGATCGTCGAATCGAAGACCGGTGTCGGACTGACGGTCAGGCGGATCGACATGGCGCGTCTCACCGAACATCTCGGATTCCATGCCGGGTTGCTCGACGTCGATCTGGAGCAACTGATCGACAGCCGCATCATCATTGAAACCGGCGTCTTGCCGCACGTCGCCCACAACATGGCCAGAGATGAAACGATTGAGCAGCGACTGCGACAACTTCTCGAACAGTTTCATGCCGCCGGCGACTTGAAAACCTGGATTGATCTCGACATTCAATTCCATCACGCCTTGCTGGATGCCAGCGGACTCAAGCCGCTGGTCGCCTTCGGCGATTTGTTGCGAGTTTTCTTTAACCGCTTCCGCGAGAGTGTGAGGAAAGCCGATTGGAAGTCGGGGCTCGAGAGCCACCGAAGGATCGTCGATTTCCTGGCCGCTGGCGATATCGTACCGGCTACCCTGGAAGTCCGCACGCACGTGGAAAGCCATAAGAAAAGATGGATGCCTATTCATAAGATTACACGCGACTTGAGTTCATAACGGGAGTCATCCGATGAGGTTCCTACCGACGGTTATCGTCAGCCTTAGCCTGTTCATCACTTTTCGCCCGGAAGCGCTGGCGTTGGATTCCTGGAATGAGACTATCCTGCCGCTGTTGCACGACTATTGCCTCACATGTCATTCGACGGAGAAGCAGGAAGGGCAATTCGACCTGGAGAAGCTTACCCAACCGGAGGCGATGCAACGACAACCCGAGGCATGGCAAGGCGTGCTCGAACAGCTAACGATCGGCGAGATGCCGCCGAAAGATGCGAGGCAACTCTCGCGTGCCCAAAAGCAAACATTGATCGCATGGGTCCGTGGCATGCTCGACGAGCTAGCATTGGCGAATGCCGGTGATCCGGGCCCGGTGATTTTGCGGCGGCTTTCAAATCGGGAATACACCTACACGCTCCGCGATTTAACCGGCATCGAGACACTCGATCCAGCCCGGGAGTTTCCCGTCGATGGGGCGGCCGGTGAAGGCTTCACCAATGTTGGGGCGGCGTTGGTGATGTCGCCGACGCTGCTGCAAAAGTATCTCGATGCGGCCAAGGAGGTAGCAAGCCATACGGTGCTCTTGCCGGATGGCATTCGTTTTTCCGCCAGCGACTCGCCGCAGGATTGGACCGACGAGGCATTAAGCAAACTGCGAAATTTCTATACCCGTTATACGGTTCCTAGCGAAATCACCCAGGAAGTCGTCGGCGCCGGTTCGGTCAAGAACACTGGCGGCGCGATCCCACTGACCCGGTACTTGGATGCTCTCCAAGGTCGCGGGCGAGGTGACGATCTCAGCCCAAAATACCTGACCCTCCTCGAACGGGCGCTGACGGCTTCGGAACCATCGCTCTTGCTGGACCCGCTGCGACGGAAGTATGCGGCGCGCACCTTGACGGCCGAAGACATCCACCGTTGGCAGAAAGTGTTGTGGAAATTCAATACCGTCGGTCACATCGGACGACCGAACGGGCCCAAGGCGTGGCAGGAACCGGCGGATCCGCTGGTTTCCCAGCGAGAGTTGCGAGTTCCCTTGCCTGCGGCTGAGGACACCACGGTCTACTTGATCGCCGGCACCGCTGGCGACGGCGCAGAGGGAGATACCGTCCTTTGGGAAAATCCAAGGCTTGTCGCCAAAGGACGCCCGGATATCCCGCTTGGGAATATCGATGAGCTGGTGAGTTATCTCGAAGACAAGCGAACCCAACTGCTCGCGGACACCGAACAGTGTCTTGTAGCCCTGGAAGTCGGCAACGACAACGCGCCCGTGGAATCGCTGTCGATTTGGCGTGAGTTCCTCGGATTCGGTACCACTCAGCTTGAGCCGCTCTTGTCCCAGAAAGTGAACAGCCTCCGCGAATATGATTTTATCCGGGGCTGGCGAGGGCCCCGCGACCTGAGTGTGTTAGCCAACTCCTCTGATAGCCCGGTACGCATACCGGGCTATCTCCCCGGGCATAGCGTTGCCACCCACCCAGCCCCCGATCTCGCCACCGTGGTTGCGTGGAAATCGCCGGTGTCAGCCAACCTGGTGATTCGTGGTACGATCGTTGATGCTCACCCTGAATGCGGTAATGGTGTCACCTGGTCTTTGGAAGTCCGTCGCGGATCAGCGATTGAGCCATTGGCCTCCGGAGTTTCCAAGGGAGCGCAAACGATAAACTTTGGGCCTTTCGAAGATGTGCGGCTCCAAGAAGGGCAAGTCGTCGCCCTCGTCGTGGGCCCGCGGGATGGCGACCATAGCTGCGATTTGACGAGGATCGATTTGACGATCAGCGATCGTACGGCGAAATGGAATCTCACGAAGGAGGTGTCACCGGACATCCTGGTCGGCAACCCGCATGGACCGTGGCATTTCCTCAGCCAGCCGGCGACTGCCAACGGGGGAAGCGATCTTCCCGCTTCGATTGCTGCTTGGCGACAATCTCCTTCGACGGAACTGGCGGTCAAGGTTCGAGAGCAGCTCGAAGAAGATTTCCCGCTGAACCATCCGCTGCTGTTAACCGCCTTGAAGTCATTCCACCCTTCGTCGGCCGCCCCACCGCTGGTAACGCGAGCCCCATCAGTCCACGAGATTACCATCCCGGCGAGCCTATCGCAGGGGAGCGAGTTTGTGGTTACGGGCAAGCTGGCCGCGGCCAGCCAAGGAAGCGTGCAACTCCAGGCACTTTCACAAGCCCCGACCATGTCGCTCCGCGAGTTGAGCTCTGCTGTTCCCGTCATGGTTGGTCCGGATAGCGAACCCCAGCAGAAGATAAAAGCGAGCTTCGATGAATTCCGCGCTCTCTTTCCTTCCACGCTCTGTTATACAACCATCGTTCCTATCGACGAGGTTGTCACCTTTAATCTGTATCACCGCGAAGATGAAGCGTTAGGCCGTCTGATGCTTTCGGAGGCTGAGCTTCAGGAACTGGATCGTCTCTGGTCCGAGTTCCTGTTTATTGCGGAAGCCCCGTTAAAGCAGGTCGCTGCCTTCGAGCAGATCACACAATTCGCCACGCAGGATCGCGAGGATCTGGCCAACGAATTCACCTTCCTGCAAACGCCTATCCGAAATGCCGTCGAGACCTTTCGGCAGCAGCAACGCGAGGCTGAACCGCTGCAACGAAAGGCTTGTCTTGAGCTTGCGGCGAAAGCTTGGCGACGACCGTTGACAGCCTCGGAAGTCGCTGAATTGGAACAGTATCCCCCACGGCTTCTGCTGACACGAGTCCTGACGTCTCCGTCATTTCTTTATCGGGCAGAGCAGGCTCGGCAACAGACCGGTCCGGTGAACGACTGGGAGCTGGCGACGCGGCTGAGTTACTTCCTTTGGTCTTCGCTTCCCGACGAAGAACTCCGGTTGCTTGCCGCATCAGGACAACTCCGAAACCCGGAAGTCCTCGCCAAACAGGCTCGGCGGATGCTCAAGGACGAAAAAGTAAGACGTCTCGCCACCGAGTTCGCTTGCCAGTGGCTGCATGTCCGTGATGTCGCGACACTCGACGAGAAGAGCGAGCGTCATTTTCCCACCTTCGTGGAGTTGCGTGACGAAATGCAGGAGGAAGTGACCCGATTCTTCGTCGACTGGTTTCAGAATGATGGAAGAGTCCTTGAGCTACTCGACTCCGATCATACTTTCGTCAACAAAGCCCTAGCCGCGCACTACGATCTCTCGGTCGCCGAGGATGGCTGGCAGAGGGTGGAGGGGCTTCGGGCCAAGGGCCGTGGCGGAATCCTCGGATTCGCAGCGACACTAGCCAAGCACGCCGGGGCTTCGCGGACCAGCGCCATCTTGCGCGGCACTTGGCTGAGCGAAGTTATCCTCGGTGATAAACTACCCAACCCGCCCAAGGGAGTCCCGGTGCTGCCAGAGGAGCCACCAGCCGGGCTTACCGAACGCCAACTCATCGAGCTGCACAGCAGCGACGAGCGTTGTTCCGCCTGCCACCAACGCATCGATCCCTACGGCTTCGCCCTGGAGGGCTTCGATGCGATCGGCCGCGCCCGGCTGGCAGATACTAAGACTATCCTGCAGGACGGCACCGCCATCGCTGGGCTGGAAGGTTTGCGAACATACTTGATCACCCAGCGAAAAGGCGATTTTGTCAAGCAATTCAGTCGGAAGCTGTTAGGCTACGCCTTGGGTCGCAGTGTGCAGCTCTCCGATAAACCTCTGCTTGACGCTTTGTCGGCCAAGGCCGATCATCCTGTCGGAGCATTGATCGAAATGATCGTTCAGAGCGATCAATTTCGCGAGATTCGCGGCCAGACGTTGGCATCCAACCCTTGAGGATTCAAGGCATCCCGGAAAATCGCAGCTACGCCCACCAGAGTGTGGCCCCCATTCAACTTACGCTCGGCTACTGCCTGGTGACGGTAGCTCCCATGGAAGCAATTCGGAGAACTAAAGATGATCCCTCGGCAATTCAAGCGTCGAACACTCCTGCGCGGGCTGGGTGTTACCATGGCACTTCCCTGGTTGGAATCGCTCAACACCTGGTCCAACGACGCGACGGGAGTGCCGTCTTCCGCCGAAGCGCCGGTCAGGTTATGCGTGACCTTTTCGGGAAACGGATTTCACTCGAAGGAGTGGTGGGCCAAAGGCGAGGGCCAAGCGATGGAATTGGGGCGAGTGCTGGCGCCGCTGGCTGATTTCCG